>JAROBA010000120.1 GCA_029432815.1 Pontiellaceae bacterium B1224
TGACGGCTCCGCGCGAGGTCATGAAAGAGACGCCGCATCGGGGAAAACGAACGGCTAAAGGACGCTTAAACTAGCGCCATTCTACTCTGCCCCCTTTTCTTTTGATATTTTCACCCCCGCAAACCTTCAACCTAACATTAAGGACATCATCATCAAAAGAGGCGTAGGCCGCGCCTATCTGCACACTTTCATGTTCCTTAGTCAAATCATAGAAAGTCACTAAATATTTGCTATCGCACCTTATCTTAAACGCAGTACCACTATAAAAGACTTCCTTCGCATATATTTCATCCATTTTTACCCATCTTCTAAAAACAGGCTCCAGCCTTGCACCATCAAACCTCTGCAACTTCATCCAAATACTGTTCAGGTTTCGCTCCACATCAACGAACAGGTTGATAGTCACATTTTCGTGAGGAACACATAACCGTATTTCATCCATTCCTTTTTGGGAGTTGAAATCAATTTCATACGCTTCGATATGGCTAGTATCAAAACTCGAAGATAAAGTCTGCAGGGTGAGCCACCACTTTCCCTCTGGCACATCTATATGATAAGATCCTTCGTCTTCAATGATGCTATATAACTGCGAATCAATCCGCTCTCCTTCGATATTATAGAGAGATATTTGGTAAGTGTCCACTGGCGCATCAAACCTAACGTTAAGGGACTCTCCGAGCACACAACCACACAAATGAATCAACACAATCGCAATATATCTAGAATAGTACATCACTTCCTCCTTAATTATTTGCAGCATTTTTCTTACATGGATACTTCTCAAAAGTTTTTCCTATCGAAATGCCACCAGTTGACATCAGTTCTCGAAACTTTTTAGTTGAAGCAAAATCTCCTTGCACTCTCAAGACAGCCCATACATCTTTGCAATCACATTTGCAATCTTCAGCTGCTGCTTCTGCCGCACGCTTAGTAGCTTCCCAGTTATTCTGAACAAGTGTCGCAAATCCTATAGCTTGCTCCTCATAAGTAATATTATCTGGATCCGCAACTTTAGTGTATCCACCATTCATTACCGGATAGCCATCCTCTCCTGGTTGTGCTGCACCAATACCAGAGTCCGGCGTCCAAACAAAACCCGGTATCGACTTATCCTTATTAAAATATTGCCCATAATAACATCCATTGCCGGCAGCTCCCGAACAATCATCAGACATGTTTCTCATAATATTCTGTAGAGTCTTATGGGTAGATCCACCATTACCTCCATGCCCTACAACATAATCAAATCCAAGGCATCGGGGTCAGGTCTGAATATTCAACACAAGAAAAATGTGAATGTTGAAAATTCAGACCTGACCCCAAACATTCAATATATATTCCTACCAGTACCATTTGGACCTATAGGCCCCGGCAACCCACCAACTTTAACATTCATAGATCTACCTGCTTGCCGACTATTATC
>JAROBA010000121.1 GCA_029432815.1 Pontiellaceae bacterium B1224
CAGGACATTCCCCATTTTTTTTCAGCTAAACCCCGGCAGTAGATCCTGCTGACTTTTTTTGGGAGGGGGCGTCTCCTTTTTCGGGCTGATTCGCGAGAGCAAGGCCCCGACTCCATCGGCCAGAGCATAGTAGCAAAACTCCGTGACCCCATAGAAGCGTTTTGAGGCCGTCACGATGTGACCGGCAAGGATGGCGAGCCGCAATCCCGCGCCAAGATGAACGCTCAGGAAGTAGAGGGCGACGAGCAGAATGCCCATGATATTCTTGAGGCGCTGCCAGTCGAGCAGGCGGATGTCTTCGAGGTTGTACGTTTGCTTCATAAAGCGGATGGCCTCTTCGACCAGCCAGCGCGAGATGTAGGCCTCCACAATGCGCCATATGGATTTACGGCTGCTTTTCACTTCAACATTGGTCAATAACATCAGGGGTTTCTTGCCGAATCCCCTGACCACGACAAGAGCCATCAGTTCGTCACGACTGGGCAGCTTCACCCGCCGCATGCCGAACTCCAGTTGGTAGACCTTTTCGCCTTTGCGGGTTTCTTTCACGATGGTTTCCGCATATTTCATGGCGCAACCCTCGGCGACTTCAAGCTCCTCGCGAGGCTTTCCGTTGAAGAGGACATGGCGATTACCCACCTGTCGGATGATCATCCGGCTGCCTTGGTCGAGCAGCTCGTGCATAATGGTTTTGCGGTCGCCACCGCGGTCATAGACGAAAATACCCCGCCCCTTGGCCGCCTTGTCAATGATGCGCATGACTTCGAGCACCTGATGGTTTTCGCTAACGAAGTCCGGCGCTTCGGACGACCACAACCGGAGGTGGAGCGGGGTTATTGTGCGACTTCGCGGTTCGCAGGCCACCGCCATGCAACCGGAATATCCCGTGGCAAGCTCCCCGGAACTGCCGTCGTGGATCGTGGCCAGATACGGCATCTTTTCGGCGTATTGCTTCCGGATATCCGTCGGATCCACGATGATGAGCGTATCGCGTCCGATCCGCGACGCGCCTTCCCGGGCTATAATCGTATTGAGTTGTTCATCGAGTCCTTCGGCCTTGAGGTTGCGCGAGAGGCGCTCCTCGGTTTTCTTCAGCGCAATGGGCTCATCAAGTGCGCGCGCCACATTGCTCAGCTTAATATCCTTCGCCGACTGGAGTCCGAATACCATCTGATTGAGGAACTTAGATATCGGTTTTGAAAAATGGGGAGAGACTATCCCCATAAATCCATCAAACTGTTCTCGGATTTTTAGTGCGGTCTGCGTACGATTCATTCCGGTCTCCTTCGGTTGGTGATGTGGTGTTAACAACCGGTATTAAAGGAGACCATTTCACTTTATGGAAGCGGTTTGTGCCGATCCCTCAAAGGCTTACGAAAACCGGGGGGCGGAAAATGGGGAATGTCCTG
>JAROBA010000122.1 GCA_029432815.1 Pontiellaceae bacterium B1224
TATTCGATCTATTCAAAAGGTTTTCATGGGGCTGCCGAGCTGCGCGCCAACCTCATGAAAACCGAAAGCATTGCGGATGTTAAACCATTGCTGGATGCGATTTGATTAAACAACCCATTGCATTATTGGTTATTTGTTAACGCCCACGTGTTTACTACTCGTTGCCCAGGCCTGACTGTTGCTGAGACTATCGGGCATGCAGAAGTCGCGTGTAATCACCTTCCCGCTCTTAGTCTTCATATTAACGCGAACCCAAATCCCGCGAACATCGCCAGAAATTTTATTTTTTCTTCCATCGGTATAATACCAATCCGAATCAAGTTCATGCGTATAGATCGTAACGGGTTCTGTCATCAGCTCTTGTTTAGATTTGGGCCGCATGGAAGGCACATCCAACTTACCGTAACGAACGCCATTCTCAGTAACGGACTTTGAACCAGACTTGTCCTGCTCATAAAAGATGCAGTATTCAAGTTTCAGTCCCGCCAACGTCGAAGTGGATTTGTTCTGAAGAGTGATCTCATAGGCCGTATTTTCGTTCTTTGAAGACGAATTTATACTACCATTGTCATTCTTGTTTTTTACTTTTTGCCGCTTAGCATCAATTTTGAAGCTACTGTCAGAAAGGAATACCTTATTGAATTCCCACTCCAGAATGTATTTCTGATCTTTCTCAGAAAAAACCCGAATCGGCACTGTGAAAAGCTGCTTCGTGTCCCGCTGAATGGTTACCTTCTTGGATCGCGCATCATAACGCATCACCTTGCCTCGCATCGCCTTACCGTCAGCGCTCAAAAAATCCCGATACTCATCCGCGGAAACAACCCCCGTACCGATAGCAAATAGAACGACCAAGCATATCCAGCTTTTCATTTTAACCCCCGTATTTAGTTTGAAAAAGATATCCTCAAAACTCATTTATATTCGTTACAGAATAATGATCAAATATTTACATTCAAGAATAAGTTTTAACTTTTTAAGATCTGGGAGTTCCTGCAACTATCCCGTTCTGTCTTTCTTCATTTACGAACGAACTATTTGGTCTCCACCTCTTTTTGCCCCTGTTCCCGCCTGCAAAAAAAAGCAGCACTTTATCCGAGTTTGACCTCCCAATCACCAGCAACGGCAATTATCCAATCCCAAGAAAAGTGCGTAAAAATTGTGCAGAATACAAACTGGATGGTGCCATGATCGGCGGCGGAATTTTCAACTACCCGAGGCTATTTATGGCAGAGATGCTAGAGATGCTATGGAAGCATACCGAGCTTTTCGACCGCGTTTGGGGAAAATCAAAAAACTTCCACATTCTGCGCCGCTATTATTCGATCTATTCAAAAGGTTTTCATGGGGCTGCCGAGCTGCGCGCCAACCTCATGAAAACCGAAAGCATTGCGGATGTTAAACC
>JAROBA010000123.1 GCA_029432815.1 Pontiellaceae bacterium B1224
CCCAAGAATAAGTTCCTCGCTCCGTTGCGTATCCGTAACCCTCATTTTCAATGGTAATAGTAGGGCGATGGCTGGCGGACAAACCCAAATAATCGACCTCGTTAACAGGGTCATTGTTATCAAGTCCAGACAAGTTTGCTCCACCACTCTCCTCAATCGGATCCCGATTCAGCCACCGGCCCTGCTCGGCCTGATAGTAGGCGTTGGAGGAGGACACACCTGAGAGAAGCAATAACAGCTGGATTAAGATTTTTTTCATGCGCACGTTCCTATGTCGAAATTTGATAACGCTACTGGCAACCAGCTACTCCTTTATTTTTTTCATTGGTATTTCTGGACCATATTTAAAAAGCCCAGTTTTTATATCTTCATGTCCAATATTTTTTTCCTTGAGAGAATCTTTGTCTAGATAAACTGCTGTAACACCGTCATAGATTATACTAAAAAACCTCTTGTTAGTTTGTTCAAAACTCCCATTACCCCGAAGTCCGAAATATACGTACCATGAATCTCCTTCATCGATTATGACAATATTCTCGAAGTTGCCCAGAGAGTCTTGCCCGAACAAATGTTTCTTTGCCGCATCAATTATTTTTTCTCTTTCAGCACCTATCAACAGCTCCCTAGATCTGCTAAATGCAAAAACTGTCGGGACCACAGGTGCAGGATAGTTGGATAGATATTCTGATGAACGACTACACCCCATTACAACGACCAGAAAAAAAGAAAGCCCCGTAATACGAATTCTGCTATTTATCGCAACAGACGTTATCACAATCAAAGACATCATTTGGGCTCCCGATATTATTAAATTCTTTATTTTTACTATCCCAACAATATACAGAATTTTCTGATACCACAACATCGTCCACACCTGGCACCCTACCAGCAGCCCTTAATATATCTTTATCAGAAGGAGGCTGTTCTTGTCGACCATCACGTGGATGAGTGTGCCATATCAGAGACAAACTTTGCATTGTAGGTAGAAACAGAACAGGGGTCAGTCCGTACAATGTAACTTTTTATATTTTGCTACAATGTGCGGGCTGAACCCTACTCCCATCTGTGTCGAAATTTGACAACGCTACTGGCAATCCACGCAACTACAACGCTGCAAAAAACCGCTCTTCTGTGGAGACCATTCCGCCATGCCTGAACTTTTTTATGGAATATCACTTACTCTGGTACTCTGCCCCGAATGGCGCTAGTTTAAAGTAATTGCAAGTGCACTGCCGGAGCTTACGCGGTCATATTTAAGTACGAATATTATGCTGCAAGATATGCGTGA
>JAROBA010000124.1 GCA_029432815.1 Pontiellaceae bacterium B1224
TGCTCCGGATTGAGCCTGCCAGTTCAGCACCATGCCTGTTCCGTCCGACGAAACCTCGGCTCCAACACCTTCAATCGTTGTCCCCCAAAGCGCGGTCGCAATCGCGAAGGCCACCCTTTTCCCCAGGAAGATGGATCCCTCGGCCGTATAATGAACGTCACCATAAGCCGCTTGTATCTCGGGCAATCCCAAAAGGGCATACGAATGCAGGTCATGGATCAAAACGCCATTGGTCGTCATGATGGACTCGGCAATGGCATTATAGATGAGGTCATCGCCTTCGATCCGTCCCAGCTCGCCTTCAGGAACCGGCGTCGTGGCGCACCACATCAGAGTGGCCCCCGTCTCCTTCAGCCGCGCCACAATCTGCTCCATGTTGTCCGCATATTCTTCCGTAGTGGTCGTGAGCGTTCCATCCACCTTGTCCCGGTATCCCTGATTGGTCGATTCAGGATTACGGTAGCAGAGATCCCACAATCCCCAGTTAAAGTGGATTATGTCCCATTGGCCGGGGGTCATCGCCAACCAGTCGTCCAGGTTTTCCAGACCGAACCAGGTATCCTTGCCATTACTGGGAATCCGGAACACATCTGCCCTTTCCGCCAGGCTCTTGCGAACCTGCACCGTGTAGGCATTCGAAATCGAATCGCCGATCAGCAGGACATTCGGAAGGTCCGGGTCGTCCTCGGGATTAGTAAAGGCATCTTCATATTCCGGCCCCTCAAAGAGCTCGTCATAGCTTACGTTAATCGACACGGTAGCCGGGGCGCTGCTGCTTTCTCCATTATGAACGGTAAACGTGAAACGGTCCGCGCCCAGATATCCGTTCGTCGGAGTGTAAATCCACACATTCGTAGCGCCTGCCAGCGACCCGTTGGAGGGAAAGGATTCCACGCTATAGGTCAGGTTGCTGCCTTCCGAGTCGATGCCGGCCAGCGTGATCTCCACTGGATTGTTCTCCCACGTTCCGACATCCTGTGGATAGGCAACGGGAGCCGCATCTGGATCGCTAAGGTCAGACAGCGATACCGAAGCAATGGAGGGGCTTGCCAAATCGTCCTGGGAAAAAGCCGCAAAATAGAACGCGCTTCTCAAATCCAGACCGCTGGCACCTGATCCCACCGGACTGCCGTTCAACACCAGGTCGTAGTTTCCTGCGGCGTCAACCGTGAGCGTCATGCTATTCTCCGTCGTGGTCGAGCTGGAGAAGCCGGACTGCCCCCCAAGCAGGCCGACCGTAATGCCGCCCCCACCGCTGCGTTCGTT
>JAROBA010000125.1 GCA_029432815.1 Pontiellaceae bacterium B1224
TGCTCCGGATTGAGCCTGCCAGTTCAGCACCATGCCTGTTCCGTCCGACGAAACCTCGGCTCCAACACCTTCAATCGTTGTCCCCCAAAGCGCGGCCGCAATTGCAAAGGCCACCCTTTTGCCCAGGAAGATGGACCCTTCGGCCGTATAATGGACGTCACCATAGGCCGCCTGTATCTCGGGCAACCCCAAAAGGGCATACGAATGCAGATCATTGATTGCAATTCCATTGGTCGTCATGATGGACTCAGCAATCGCGTTATAGATAAGGTCATCGCCTTCGAACCGTCCCAGCTCGCCCTCCGGAACCGGCGTCGTGGCGCACCACATCAGTGTGGCCCCCGTCTGCTTCATACGCGCCACAATCTGTTCCATGTTGTCCTTGTATTCTGTCGTCGTGGTCGTGAGCGTTCCATCCACCTTGTCCCGGTATCCCTGATTGGTCGATTCAGGATTACGGTAGCAGAGGTCCCACAACCCCCAGTTAAAGTGGATGAGGTCCCATTGGGCGGGGGTCATCGCCAGCCAGTCGTCCAGGTTTTCCAGACCGAACCAGGTATCCTTTCCATTGCTGGGAATCCGGAAAACATCGGCCCGTCCCGCCAGGCTCTTGCGAACCTGCACCGTGTAGGCATTCGAAATCGAATCGCCGATCAGCAGGACATTCGGACGGTCCGGGTCGTCCTCGGGATTGGTAAAGGCATCTTCATATTCCGGCCCCTCAAAGAGCTCGTCATAGCTGACGGTAATCGACACGGTGGCCGGGGCGCTGCTGCTTTCTCCATTATGAACGGTAAACGTGAAACGGTCCGCGCCCAGATATCCGTTCGTCGGAGTGTAGATCCACACGTTCGTTGCGCCGGCAAGTGAGCCGTGGGCGGGAAAGGTTTCCACGCTATAGGTCAGATTACTGCCTTCCGAGTCGATGCCCGTCAGCGTGATCTCCTTCGAGGAGTTCGCAAATACTTCGACATGCTGCGGATAGGCAACGGGAGCTGCATCCGGATCGCGAAGATCAGACAACGATACCGAAGCAATGGAGGGGCTGGCCAAATCGTCCTGGGAAAACGCGGCGAAATAGAACGCGTTTCTCAAATCCAGGCCGCTCGCACCGGAACCCACCGGGTTGCCATTCAGCATCAGGTCGTAGTTCCCTGCGGCGTCAACCGTCAGCGTCATGCTATTCTCCGTCGTGGTCGAGCTGGAGAAGCCGGACTGCCCCCCAAGCAGGCCGACCGTAATGCCGCCCCCACCGCTGCGTTCGTT
>JAROBA010000126.1 GCA_029432815.1 Pontiellaceae bacterium B1224
GAACAGAGATCATTCAAACAAAGCATCAAGATTTGAGTGAAATCATATTTGGCACAGAATGAAGTAAAACCAAAAACAGAGTGGAATTTCAGAGAATCATTGCTTTGCGGATGGAATCAAAAACCATCCTAATCAGGACTAAAAAAACATAAAAATCGAACCAGTGGGTGGAGCCTACGGTGTCCGACGCCAGTTGATTAAGTGAAGTTTATGAGCACCGGCGGCTCACCCATAACGTTGTGCTGAGAAATAAAAATGGAACGATTTAAAGAAATAGAAGGAGCAAAGCTCAAAGACATTTCATCGTCCTCAGCGACGTATGCTCCTCTTTCAAATTCCTCCCACAACCAAGAGGTTGAAGGATTATCGCTAGTATTTGATATTGGTGTATTGGTTATCGAAAATCCATTTAGCATTCTCAGCCAGAATCAGGAGCTAATTGACTTACCAAATCTACTGGATGACAAAGTGAAATCTGCATACTCATCCGATACAGAGATCAGGCTGACATTTGAGTCTGATGCATATATTTCAATTTCACTTCGGGATGAAGATTTCGTTAGTCCAGAGGCGGCAAGCTTCACCCCGAATAAAGGACAGATAATTGTATTTAACTAATAAGAGGCACAACCAGAACATTGAGCTTACGGTGAAAACGCCGGTCGAGTAAGGCAAACTTTATGAGCACCGAAGCTCACGTTTAACGTTGGCATATCAATATTATGAAATTATCAAGCTCGGTAATAATTAAAGTCCTTAAGACGGTCGCTGATGCTGATGACCAAGTTGAATTTTGGAATGATTCATCAGCCGTAGAAATCAAGGTTGCCTCATTGCTAATTGATGATGACTATTTGAGCGGAGGTAGCATTAAAAATGAGCGAGGAATCCCGATAAAAGCTTGTGCGACGGGGATCACTCTTGGCGGATTGGAGTATTTAGAAGAACTGAAAACCAAAAGATTTCGCTCTAGCTGGAAGGGCAAATTACTCATAGCCATTAGCTTAATTGCCTCTTACCTGTTTGGAGTCATGAGTCCCGTTTTGTCTGATGTAATCAAAGACGAATTAAAGAAAAAAAATGCCAACCAGCAGGTGGACCCTATCGTGACAACGCCCGTCGATAAAGTTGAAGCACTGCGCTTCCCCCCGAATTTAGAACCAGTGGTTAAGATATAATTTGTGCCTGTGGTATAAGTAAATAAACCAAAGGATACGAATGAAAAACCAA
>JAROBA010000127.1 GCA_029432815.1 Pontiellaceae bacterium B1224
AGCATATGACGGCTCCGCGCGAGGTCATGAAAGAGACGCCGCATCGGGGAAAACGAACGGCTAAAGGACGCTTAAACTAGCGCCATTCGGGTCAGTCCCGTAATCTAGTAAAACAGTCATTCCTTAGGTCTTATCCAAGAGACCAGAACGAATTTCCCATCACCCGCCCGCTCAACTGCACAATCCATACGCACAGCAAAAATATTCGCACAGCTTATCGGGATTCAGGTTTAAGTAAAGGAAAGGGTTTTAAGAAGCTGGGGCTTTTGCGCGTAGCGCTCTGACTTGTCCCGCCATAGCCGCCTAACGCGGAGCGAGGCTGGCCGGAGGCGGCCCAACGCGGAATACATACACAACACCGCCCGTCTTTTCCTTCCGTGTATTTCGTGTATTCCGTGTATTCAGTGGTTCACAATTTTCCGTCCGCCTTCGCCAAGGCTGCGACGTGACAGCAGGGTTGGAACTCCGTGTGCCTCTGAGTCCTCTGTGGTGAAAAAATTCCTATCCACCGTGCGGCGGAGCCCTACCCAATGACCCGCCCGTCTTTCCCTTCCGTATATTTCGTGTATTCAGTGGTTCAAAAATTTTCCGTCCACCTTCGCAAAGGCTACGGCGTGACAGCAGGGTTGGAACTCCGTGTGCCTCTGAGTCCTCTGTGGTGAAAAAATTCCTATCCACCGTGCGGCGGGTTCGGCGAACCAGCCCTACCCAATGAACCGCCCGTCTTTCCCTTCCGTATATTTCGTGTATTCAGTGGTTCACAATTTTCCATCCGGATTTCGCCCTTTTGAGGCTCAACAAGACTCACGTGCGAATTTTGTAGCCATTTGCGGCGGGCTTCAAATAGCTTGTGCGCGCTATGTATAAACTCAGACCATACCAACAGGAATCCGTTGATCGCACCCTCGCTTACTTCAGGAAACGACGAAGCCCTGCGGTGATCGTTTTGGGCAAGGTGTCAGTACTGAATGGTACTGAGTTGAGGAGTTTTAAACCCGTTCCCATTGAAAATAGAGCAAGCGTCTCGCTTGTTTACCGTCCGTTTCCATTGCTCCGGAAGCAAGCGAGACGCTTGCTCTACTTTACTTGAAGGCTGTTAATCTGTGCCATTCGTGTCTGCCATTCGTGTCAGTCCTTCTATGGGGACTGTCAATCGCGTTGGCCTATAATCTTTTCCATTTTGCTGATCTAAAGACTGCTCGGTTGATTTGAAAGTTCGT
>JAROBA010000128.1 GCA_029432815.1 Pontiellaceae bacterium B1224
CGGATCGGTCGGGAAAACTTCACCGGAAGGAGACCTCTTTTGTATTTTACAGAAACATCGCTCCCCAATAAAGGGGTTAGAGGGGATTCAAGGGGGTGGAGCCTACGGTGGCCGACGCCAATTGAATAAGTAAAGTTTGTGAGCACCGGCGGCTCACCCATAACGTTCGGCACAGGAAAAAAATGAACAGATCAATTCCAGAGAGAGATTGGAAATACCTGAGAAAAATCAATCGGGATATGCTGAATACCTTGTGCGACAGAATCAACAAACAGTCTGTAAGCATCATTCAAAATCCAGATAAAACAGAACATGAAAAATATCTGGAGCAATACACTCACATCCAAGATTCAGATGAGATTGTAGCGAGATGTTTTAATAATTGGAGACGATCCAATATTGAGATCAAAATATCTCAGCTCCTTCTGGAAGATTTACTGACAGAAGAGCACATTCAAAATTTGTCAGATGAAACAAAGGAGATGATTGAATTCTATCGATCACTCCAAAAGAAAAAATAGGCCGAACCAGTGGGTGGAGCCTACGGTGGCCGACGCCAGTTGATTAAGTGAAGTTTATGTTCACCGGCGGCTCACCCATAACGTTAGCCGAGGAGATAAAAAAATGATTATTTGGAGTGGATTGGGATTTGTCGTTGCGATCATCGGTTTCGGATCATTGATCCTGACTGAATACCTTTCTGAGAGAATCACCAACAACGACCAATTTTACCAAGAGAATTCATGGATAATACTAATCGGCATGGCACTCGCTGCCATATTTACATTCGCCTTTTCCCTGTTGCTGAAAAAAGAAAAAGCACGGGTTGTTGTGGACAAAGAAACAGGTCAGGAAATTGAATTAAGAAAATCCCATTCTCTGTTTTGGATTCCAGTCAGGTGGTGGCCAGTTGTATTCATCATTCTTGGAGTCGTCTTCACATTTGTAGAAATAGAATAACAACGGCTAACCAGGGGTTGGACTTTACGGTGAAAACGCCGGTTGATTCGGTCTATACGTTATGCGCACCGAAAGTCATCCCTAACGTTCGACTGATTAAAACAAAATTTGAGAGACAGAGTAAACGACCAGTGGCGGAAGCATGTTTTTAATTCCGCTCAACTGGCTTGATCACGG
>JAROBA010000129.1 GCA_029432815.1 Pontiellaceae bacterium B1224
AGATGCTATGTGGGGGTTTACATCGGCCTTATAATCCTTTGATACACAACTAACAAAGGAGGCATGAATGACGACTACCCCGCATAGCGAAGATAAATTACTCGTTGCCATGGAACTGAGCAACAGCAAATGGCTTCTGGCCTTTTCCAACGGCGAGAAGATTCGCCGGAAATCGATCGAAGCCCGCGACCGCGCGCGCTTCATGCAGGAGGTCAAACTGGCGAAGGAAAGGCTGGGCCTGGACCCCGCGGCGCCGGTACTTTGCTGCTATGAAGCCGGACGGGATGGCTTTTGGATCTATCGATGGCTGGAGCAGGTTGGACTCGAGTGCCTGGTGATCGATCCGGCGAGCATCGAGGTCAACCGCCGCAAGCGCCGGGCCAAGACCGATCGATTGGATGCCGAGGCGATGGTGAGACTGCTCGGCCGGTATGCGGGCGGGGAGACTAAGATATGGGCGGTGGTGCGCGTTCCCTCTGAAGAACAGGAAGACGGGTTGCGTCTTCACCGGGAACTCGAGCGATTGAAAAAGGAGCGTACCGGCCACCTCAACCGGATCAAGGCGCTGTTTATTCTGCATGGGATAAAGCTTTCGGGAACATTGACTAAGCTGTCGAAGACCCTGGATACCGTGCAGTGCTGGAACAAGAAGCCGCTTGCGGAAGAGTTGAAGGAAGAGGTTCGCCGGGAACTCGAGCGGTTGCGATTGGTTGGAGAGCAGATAACGAAGTTGGAGAAGAGCAAGGCAGAGGCGCTTAAGAATCCGCGGACGAACGCGGAACATCAGGCGAAAGATCTGATGCGTCTGCATGGAGTCGGCGAGGTCAGCGCCTGGGTGCTGAGCAAGGAGTTTTTCGGGTGGAGGGAGTTTAAGAACCGCCGCGAGGTCGCCTCGTTGGCGGGCCTAACCCCGACGCCTTATAACAGCGGCGGGTCGAGTGTCGAACAGGGAATCAGTAAGGCCGGAAACCGTCGAATAAGACGGGTGATGATCGAACTGGCGTGGTCATGGCTGCGATTCCAGCCCGATAGTGCGCTGACCAACTGGTTTATGGAGCGCTACGCTAAAGGCGGGAAAAGATC
>JAROBA010000012.1 GCA_029432815.1 Pontiellaceae bacterium B1224
TAAGTCGAGTAGCCATAGACATATTCCGTTAAGACTGGATCAGTCTAGCATGGTATTTGTTAACTGAAAAAGGATAAGTCCGACAGACTGCTAGGTAGTTGCATTCTTAGACTTTGTGATATCTTTCGCAAATCATTAAAGATCTGTGTAAAATTCAGTGCGCGGTGATAATAGAAGAAAAGGAGAAAAACATGAAAAGAATGGTGCTATTACTTGGAGCGGTGTTGATGAGCACCGGGTTGGCTCATGCGAACCTGGTCGTGAATGGCGGATTCGAGGATCCTGCCAATGCCGGAACAAACAATGATCAGAATCCGAATGGCTGGTCGGTCTTTGAAACAGATTTGGGGACCAACCCGGGGCGTCAGGTTAGAACGCGAAGTTCCAGTCCGGCTCCATATGAGGGAGCATTAGCTCTCCAGTTTAATGCCGGAAACTCGGATCCAGTTGGGCAAATCTGGCAGACGGTGACCACTACAGCGGGTCAGGAATACGGCTTCGAAATGTGGGCGGCAACGTTTCGAGACAGCGAGAGCAATCCTGGAAATATTATGAATCTCAAGGTTGAACTTCGCGATGGCACCGGCACCAACGGTACGGTTCTTGCCTCGTTTGATACAGCTGGTACAGTAACCACCACTTGGCAACAGTTTACAGATACTGTTACTGCCTCCTCTTCCGCATTGACGATTCACATCAGTGATATTACGTCGGACACTGCGGGGAACGATGTCGATCTAGACAACGTAAGCCTTGTGGCCATTCCGGAACCGGCTACGCTGGGACTGATTGCAGTCTTTGGTGGAGGAATCCTGTTTATCCGCCGTCGTTTTACAGTCTAACAACATCTAGTACTTCGCCCCGGTTCAGTTATTGAACCGGGGCTTTTTTTGTTCAAGCCACGTATAAATTTTTAGAGACTAGCCAAATAGGCAGGTTGTATATTTTATAAAATCGTTCACTATGGGGCATTACTAATTAAAGGATATTGAATGAAGACGAACTGCCGAAGAAACACCCGATCCATCCGTATCGCATCTCTGTTATGTGGATTAATGACAGCCTCAGTCGGTTGGGCTGAAACGCAGCCGAATATTGTATTCATCTTCGCCGACGATATGAGCTACGAAACCATCGGGGCCTACGGGATGCTGGATATCGATACGCCCAATCTGGATTCGCTGGTTGAACGCGGCGTCACCTTCACCCACGCCTATAATATGGGGGCCTGGAACGGTGCGGTCTGTGTGGCAAGTCGGGCGATGCTGAACACCGGGCGATTTGTCTGGAATGCGAAGTCGGCCAAAATGAACGAAGAAGCTGCCGAAAACCGTATGTGGTCGCAGCGGATGAAGCAGGCGGGCTATCAAACCTATATGACCGGAAAATGGCATGTAAGCACCCCGGCGGAAGGCGTGTTCGATATTGCACTCGATGTCCGAAAAGGTATGCCGAAACAAACGCCCGAGGGCTATAACCGTCCGAAAGATGCCGAAGATTATTCCAAGGGTTGGAAACCGTGGGAAACGAAATATGGTGGGTTTTGGGAGGGCGGAACGCACTGGAGCGAAGTGGTGGCCAACCACAGCCTCGATTATCTGGCGCAGGCTGCGGATGACGACAAACCGTTTTTCATGTATCTCGCCTTCAGCGCGGCGCACGATCCCCGTCAGTCGCCCAAAGAATATGTCGACCGCTATCCGCTCGATCGCATCGAAATGCCGGAAAACTTTTTGCCGGAGTATCCCTATGCCGAGGCCATCTGCGGCAAAAACCTGCGCGATGAAAAACTGATGCCGTATCCGCGAACAGAATATGCCGTGAAAGTGAACCGGCAGGAATACTTCGCGCTCATCACGCACATGGATGATCAAATCGGCAAAATTCTCCAGGCATTGGAAAAAACCGGCAAAGCGGACAACACCTATATCATCTTCACTGCGGATCACGGACTGGCCGTCGGTCACCATGGTCTGGTCGGGAAACAGAATATGTACGACGACAGCGTGCGCGTTCCCTTCATGATGGTCGGACCGGGCATCAAACCCGGTCAAACCATTGATGCGCCGATCTATCTGCAGGATGCCATGGCCACCGCGCTGGACCTGGCCGGGGCCGAGGAAACCGCAGATGTTGAATTCCAGACGCTGATGCCGATCATACGCGGCGAATCGGAAGGGCATTACGATGCCATGTATGGCGCGTATTTGAATAGACAGCGCATGATTACAAAAAAAGATTGGAAGCTGATTTACTATCCTTCCATCAACGTTGAACGACTCTTTAACCTCAAAGCCGATCCGCAGGAAATGAATGATCTGGCGGCAAATCCTGAATATGCCAATAAGCTTAAAGAGCTTCGCAAAGAACTGGAAGAATTGAATGACGAATTGGGCGATCCCTATGACATTTAAAACAACTTTAACAGTCGGTCTGCTGAGTGTGGTCGTTTGTTCGTCACCCGTCCAGGCATTGGAAAATACCTTATGGTTTGAACAGCCGGCCCCGAAGTGGGACCACGGCCTGCCGATCGGTAATGGGCGACTGGGCGCCATGATTCTGGGGCGCGTTCAAACCGAGCGTGTGGTGCTGAACGAGGAAAGCGTCTGGAGTCGGAACGGCGAAAATAAGGACCGGCCCGGCGGATACAAATACATCGATGAAATTCGCAAACTGCTCTTTGCCGAGAAATACGAAGAGGCCGACCAGCTTATTTCTGAAAAGGTGCTCGGCGAGCGTTTGCCGTCGGGTTCCAATACCTATCAATCGCTGGCCGATCTCAACCTGATTTTCCAAGGATTGGAAAACCCCACCGACTATCGCCGGGAGCTGGATCTGGAAAATGCGGTGGTTTGCGTAACCTTTACCGAAAGTGGCGTGCGGTATACCCGTGAGTATTTCACCTCGGCCGTCGATCAGGCCGTCTACATTAAATTGTCTGCCGACCAGCCGGGAAAAATCAGTGTTGAAACAAAACTGTTCCGGCCGAAAGCCAAGCCGACGATCAGCGTTTCCGGCAATCAGCTTCGTTTGAAGGAGCATGTCGGCAATGGCGTCCATGCGGATTGCCGCGTCGCTGTATTGAATCAGGGCGGAAAACTCCAAACCTTGGAAAAAACCATTGCGGTGAAAAATGCCGACTCCGTGGTGCTGGTGATAACCGGAGCAACGGACTACTTCGGCGAAGATCCGGCAAAGGTCACCGAAGCCCAACTGGCAAAGGCATCGGCTCGTTTTTATGACGAAGCGAAGGATGAGCACATTGCCGAATACCAAAAATTCTTTAATCGCTTCAGTTTGTATCTCGGAGAAAATGCGCAGACCGAACTTCCGACCGATCAACGTATTGCCGCTGCAAAAAAAGGGTTCGATGATCCGGCACTGGCCGCGCTCTACGTTCAGTTTTCGCGCTACCTGCTGATCAGCAGCTCGCGACCGGGCTGTATGCCTGCCAATCTGCAGGGCATCTGGGTCGACGGGATTAAACCGGCGTGGAATTCCGACTACCACGTAAACATCAACATGCAGATGAACTATTGGGGCGCGGAAATGCTGAACCTCGCCGATTGCCATGAGCCGTTTTTCAGCTTTACCGAACGGCTGCTTCCCAGTGGCCGGAAGACGGCAAAAGAAATGTATGGGTGCGACGGCTTTGCGCTGCATCACACCACCGATGCCTGGCTGTTTACCACGGGCTTCGGCAATCCGCGCTACGGGATGTGGCCGGTCGCCGGCGGCTGGGTGGGCTCCCATTTCTGGGAGCACTATCTTTACGGACAGAATCTGGAATTCCTGCGCAATACGGCCTATCCCTTTATGAAGGAAGCCGCGCAGTTCTACCTCGGTTATCTGGTGGAACATCCAACCACGGGGAAACTGGTTTCCGGTCCGTCGATCTCTCCGGAAAATATGTTCCTGACGCCGGACGGAAAAAAGGCGGCCGTCTGCATGGGCCCCGCGATGGATCATCAGATTATTTTTGAAAACTTTACCGCCTGTATCCAGGCTTCGGAACTTCTGGGCATCGATGCCGACTTCCGCGCGCAGCTCGAAGCGGCGCTGGCCAATCTGGCTCCGGTGGAAATCGGCGAGGACGGCCGCATTCTGGAATGGACGGCCGGCGTTACCGAAGCCGAGCCGGGGCATCGGCATATTTCCCATCTGTTCGGCCTTCATCCGGGGCGTCAATATTCGTGGCAGGAAACACCGGAAATGATGGAGGCCGCGCAGAAGGTGTTGGCTAAACGCCTCGCATCGGGCGGCGGTCATACCGGCTGGAGCCGCTCGTGGATCATTAATTTTTACGCCCGGCTGGGCGATGGCGAAGCGGCTTATGAAAACCTCGGCATGTTGTTTTCAAAATCCATTCTGCCGTCCATGCTCGACAATCATCCGCCGTTCCAGATCGACGGAAATTTCGGCGCGGCGGCGGGCATTGCCGAAATGCTGATGCAGTCGCACGCCGGCGAAATTGAACTGCTTCCGGCACTCCCGAAAGCCTGGCCGAGAGGCGCGGTGAAAGGGCTGCGCGCTCGCGGCGGTTTTGTCGTCGATTTCAAATGGGAGCAGGGGAAGGTGACCGAAGTGAATGTGAGGCGCGAGCCCGGTCTTGAACCCACTTCAGTTACCGTTCGTACGAATGGAAAAACAAGTATTCTGGACGTAGAATAATGAAATTCATGAAATCGGAAATTCTCCTTTCGTTGATCGGTCTATCGGCCGTTGCCAGTGCTGAAAAGCCGAACATTGTACTGATTAATGCCGACGATCTCGGCATTGGAATCCTGGGCTGTTACGGGCAGGAGATCATTGAAACACCGCATATTGATCTGCTGGCTGCTGAGGGCATGAAGTTCAATAATTATTACGGCGGCGTGCTTTGTGCGCCGTCGCGCTGGACCTTGCTCACCGGGATGCACGATGGCCGGCAGGGCGGTTGGGACTTTACCGGCGGCGGATTGCTGATGAAGATGGATAAAGAAAAGGTGCCCGAACCCGAATATACGAATCGCCTGAATGAATTTGTGGAAACCAAATCAACGCCCATTCCGGAGCAGGAAGTTTTTCTGGCGCAGGTGGCGCAGCAGGCCGGATATAAAACGGCTCAGTATGGGAAACTGGATTCCGGATTTTTAACGAATCACGATCGCATCACGCGTTTCGGGTGGGACGAGTATGTCGGCTACTATAGCCATAATCGCGCCCACGGATTCTATCCGCCGTACCTCTGGAAAAACGGGAAGAAACTTCCGCTTGCAGGGAACACACGAATTGATTGCGGGAAAATGTCGGAGAAGGGCGATGAGCCCGTAGGTTCCGGCGGGGAAACCTATTCACAGCATATCTTTATTGAAGAACTGCTCTCGTTTATTCGGGAGAACAAAGACAACCCGTTTTTTATCTATCACTCCACCCAGCTGCCGCACGGCCCCGTGGCCATTCCCGAGCTGCATCCCGATTATGCCGAGCGGGAAGGTTGGTCATTGGCGGAGAAAAAATATGCATCGATGGTGCGGATGCTAGACGACCACGTCGGCTTGATTATGGCGGAGCTAAAGACACTGGGTCTGGCGGACAATACGTTGTTTGTTTTCACCTCCGATAATGGGCACGAACTCTATTACGGCCCGAAGTGGACCTTTCCGAAAAAACGGCCGGGCGGGGAAGATGCCAATTTGACGGATAAAAAATGGCGCACCTCCGAGTGCGGCGATATCTTCGATGGCGCCGGCGGTCGTGCCGGGTTGAAGCGCGCCGCGTATCAGGGCGGTATGCAATGCCCGCTGATTGTGCGCTGGCCGGGCCATATTCAACCGGGATCGGAGACCGATCTCCTCAGTGCGCATTATGATTTTATGGCGACGATGGCCGAAATTCTTGAAGTGGATTTGCCGGAAGGTAAAGACAGCATTTCCTATCTGCCGACGCTGCTGTCGCAACCGCAGGAAAAGCAGCACGACTATATTATCGTCAACAACGGCTTCCAACGAATGGGGCGCACCGCGCTGATCGGAAACGATGGATGGAAGCTGGTGGAAGTGGATCGGGATACGGAGGATTTCCAACTCTATAATATTTCGGAGGATAACGAAGAACGCCACGATCTCGCCGCGAAGCATCCGGAAAAGGTCTCCAACCTGAAGGCGATCCTGTTGCGCGAGCTCGATTCGCTCCGTCCGGATTTGGTTTTGCAGTAGGCAGGAAATACCTCCAGTGAGGCTCGGGCAAAAAAACAATGAATTATAAACTGATCTCATCGATTTACTGTTGGTCTGTTGCTTCCCTTGTTTTCGGCCAGACCGTTTTCACGGTTGATTTTTCTGAGCCGGCGCAGACGATCGATAACATCGGCTCTTCAACGGGCATGCATAGCGATTCTATTTCCAGGCATTGGAAAACGGAAACGGTCGATGAGATTGCTGTGCTCCTGTTTGATCGGGAACGGGGGATCGGGCTTTCTAGTTTTCGGATTCAGATCGGGGCGGGATCGGATACGCCGGAGGGCGGGATCCGTACGCCGTACCGTCGCACCGACTGTTTTCTCCGTCCGGATGGTTCCTACGATTGGGAGCGTGAAAAGGGCGTGCATTATTGGAGAAAGAAGGCGGCGGAATATGACGTTGAAACGGTCATAGGCTATCTGAATTCCCCGCCGGTCTGTTACACCGAAAACGGACACGGGTTCAAAACCGACAAGACATTCTCCTCTAATCTGAAACCGGAGCATTATGGCGATTACGCGGCATTCATTAGCAAGGTCGCGAATCATTTCCAAACATTGGAACTTCCTTTCGACTCGATCGCTCCGGTCAATGAACCGCAGTGGGGCTGGCATGGGATTCCGGGAAGGGCGAAGCAGGAGGGAACGCCGTGGACGAATGAGCAGATCGCCCGTTTGGTTCGCCTGATGGATGCCGAATTTCTAGCAAACGGGGTGAAGACCAAAATCCTGATTCCCGAGGCGGCGGAATATCAGGCGCTTTATGAGGAACTGCCGCAACGGCCCTATGCGGCGGCGAGCGATCAGGTTCATGCGTTCTGGAATGTCTCCAGTTCGAACTATGTCGGCGATCTCCAAACGGTGGAACCTATTGTGGCGGGGCATGCCTATTTTAACGACGGCTCCATTGAACGAATGCTACACACCCGCCAGTCGGTGGCGGCAGCCGTAAATTCGTCTGATTCGAAGCTGCGCTTTTGGCAATCCGAATATTGTCTGCTGGGCAAGGGGTGGACGGGCGGACTGCCCGTCGCAGAGGTGGATGAAATGATGGCTGCATTGTTGGTCGCCCGGAATGTTCATATTGATTTTACGGTTGCCAATGCCACCGCCTGGCAATGGTGGTCCTCTACCGAACCGAGGGTGGGGCGTGTGCCCCCCCGATACTATTTGATTGAAACGGATGCGAAGGGCGGGGAAACCTATCGGGCGACGAAGCTGCTTTGGGCGCTCGGACACTTTAGCCGATTTGTCCGCCCGGGCATGGTGAGGCTGCAGGTGGATTCCGATAGGCCGGAGGAGATCGGTCTGAATTCTGTCATGGCTTCAGCTTATATGAATCCCGCAGAGGGCGGCTGGGTTATGGTTCTGATCAATATTTCCAATGAAGAGCAGGCATTCGAGATTGCTCTGAAAGATCTTCCAACCCTTGGAAAAATGGATTCCGTTGAGGGCTGGATGACCGATTCGACCCGAAGTATGGAAAAGATAAGTGTTGCCGGCAGAAGACTGGCGATGCCGCCAAAGAGTATGCTGACTCTGGTTGTGCCGCCGGAATAAAGACTCTTCCTTCGGGGCGGCATGCTTGTGAGGTCTTCATTTCATACTACCTGATCAGCTAGGTTGGATGTCATTTCACTTTTTAGTACAGTACTCCGATGTTCAGATTATGTACCATTCTAATAACTCTTGCTCTGCTGGGTTCCGGTGCGCATGCCTATGATGAGGTTGTGATTTTTCCGGATGAAAAAGGAACGCAGATTAACCGCTTTTTCTATGACTTTAAATCACCGTCCGCACCCCGGAAATTCACACAGAACGGCTGGGGTAAAACGCTGCTGGTCGATTATGGGTTCACCGGAATCCGCACCTCCATTTACGGCACCGGCAGGAAGCCGGCCCATCCGGAACCCGGTGTGGTGCTCGAAGAGTATTACGAAAGCGAAACACGGGGATTGAAGCTGGCGAAGGAGATCAATCCCGACGTCGTTATTTTTGCGAGTAAAAAACTGGATAACACCGATTCATTTCCGACATGGACCAAAAATGGAAGCGGAGTTATTCCTGAACAATATGCCATTCTGATCATCGACTATCTCGAATACATGAAGAGCGAAGGTCTGGAGGTCGATGTGCTGGGCATCGACAACGAACGCCGCTTCAACGAAGGCAATATTATGCCGGAAACGCATCGGGATATTGTGTTGGAGCTTCGCCGTCTGACGGCAGAACGCGGACTTAAAATGCCGAAAATCATCGGCCATGAAGATTATGCCATGGGCCGCAATAACTGGATGAAGAATTTTTCCGGGCTGAACAGCGACACTATGGATATCTTTGGAGGCCATTATTATACCCGTGCACGAATTCTCGATCGATTGAAGTCGGACCTTGAATATGCCGGTGACCGCGAAAAATGGCACACGGAGCTCCACTGGGATAATCACGGCGAGAAAGATGACAGTACACATTCCATGAAAACGGCCGTCTGCTCCTTTCTGGCGATGTGGGATTGTGTCGATAACGGGATGAACGGGTTTTCGTGGTGGGACTTTAATCCCAAAAAGAAGCGGCGCGATCATCTAATGCACGCGGCCACCACTCCGTTGGTTCAGGCATGGCCGGTCAAGGTGATTGATCCGGATGGTTCGGAAACCGTCGAGCTCGATGAACTGCACACCCGCGCTTTCCTGCAAGGCGATAAACTGACGATTTATGCCATTAACTTCGACGCTAACCATGAGTGGGATAACCTGCGTTTCAAACTCGCATCGGGCCGCATCATTGGAATGGTTGAAGGGCGGCAGTGGTCTGATGATGCTCCGGCCGAAGGAAATGTCGGAACCTTAAAGCCGTTTGCAGGCAAGACCTTCAAAGCGGATCTTGCTCCGGGGACCATCAATGTTTTTACCTGCCGAATTAAGGAATAAAAGTGTGAAACAATTTTTGGTCAGCGCATTAGTCGGGTTCGGTTTTGTTTGTTTCGTCCAAGCCGATCACCCGAACATACTGGTTATTCTTGCGGATGATCTGGGTTATGCCGACCTAGGTTTCCAAGGATCGGAAGAAATCGAGACTCCCAATCTGGATCGGCTGCGGGTATCGGGTACGTTGTTTACGGATGCACATGTGACGGCATCAGTTTGCAGTCCGTCGCGGGCCGGTATGATGACCGGTCGCTATCAGCAGCAGTTCGGTCACGAGCCGAACTGTCCGCCTCAGGAGTTTGGAATGAATCTGCAGGAAAAAACCATCGCAGACGCATTGAAACCCCTGGGCTATCACACCGGACTGATCGGAAAATGGCATCTCGGCGATCAGGATCAATTTTACCCAACCCGACGTGGCTTCGATTATTTTTGCGGATTGCGCGAAGGGTCCCGCAGTTATTTCTTTGATGTAAATAAGGACGACAAGCCGGGAAGTTTTAAGGCGATTGAAATCAACGGGGAACCCGTGAAGTTTGAGGGGTATCTTACCGATTACTTTTCCGAAAAGGCCGTTGAATTTGTCGATGGCCAATCTGCGGAACAGCCCTTCTTTCTTTTCCTTTCCTACACCGCTCCGCATGCTCCCATGCATGCGACGGAGGAGGACAAACAACGATTCGCGCATATTGAAAATGAAAAGCGCCGGACCTATGCCGCGATGGTGTGGGCGATGGATCGCGGGGTCGGGCAGGTACTGGACGCGCTCGATGAAAAAGGATTCAGGGAAAATACGCTGGTCTTTTTTCTGAGCGATAACGGCGGTCCGATCAATCACAACGCATCCGTTAACCTGCCGCTGAATGGCGAGAAGGGGATCAAGTTCGAGGGCGGCATCCGCGTCCCGTTTGTGATGAGCTGGCCGGGCCAACTTCCAAAGGGTGGAACCTATGATGCGATGGTATCGTCTCTCGATATTCTCCCAACGGTTTTGACGGTTGCCGGTGGTGAACCCGATTATGAACACTTGGCCGGGCAGAATCTGCTTCCTTTTGTTTTGGGTCAGATGGACAGTCGACCGCATCAAAAACTCTATTGGCACAAGGAGTGGTTTTCCGCCATGCGTGATGGCGATTGGAAATTGATCTATATTCAGGATTTCGGGTATGCGCTCTATAATTTGAAAGACGATCTGGGCGAGAAAAACAACGTCGCGAAATTGCATCCCGAACGACTCGAACAGATGAGCAAAGAACTGAACGCATGGAAAGCCAAGGGTACGGGCTCGGAATGGACGGAAGGACCTAAGTGGTATAAATTCAACCGTCAATTGCACATTGATTTAATTGCGGAAGGTTCTGAGGTCCCGCTTCAATGAAGATAAATGGATTCATTTTAGGAATCGGTCTACTGATCAGTTTTCCAATGGTTGGAACGGCGACGCAGTCAGAGGGGTTGCTCAAGCAAGCGGATGCAATGCAGCGCAACCTGGATCAATTGGGTAAGAACGAGTCTGCTGTTGCGGAAGCCTTCGAACTCATCGGGCAATACGACGAAATAGACGGCCCGCTGTTCATGAATGATGCAACCCGCAAGGGGCTTCCACGCAACCCGAAGGTGGGGCTTGAGCTGGACTATGCGATGCTCGCGATTCAACAGGGGTTGATTGATTACACCTATACGGCGGAAAATCTGAAAAAATTCCACCGCACGCTCGATGGAGCCGCATTTGAAAGTTCCGCCTATTTCCCCGGAGCTGTTGAACCGCCGGATGATTCGTCGGAGGTACAACAGGTCCGTATTAATGCCTCGCAACCGACAGCGTGGGGCAGTCCGGTCAGCGGGCAGGAAAATCCGGCCCGTCGTCCGACCGGTTGCTATTTAGCGCCCGGCAGCATTGCATTGCTTCGCGTACCGGAAGCTTTGATCAATAAAGGCTACTCGGTTCGGGTGGGTGCACACTCATGGGACTTGAAAAAGAAGCCATCCATAAAGCGCCTGGATCGGGTTTCGATTGTATATCCGATCACCGAGCGCGACACCCTGATTGCCAATCCGCTGGGGGGCGGCATTTATATTGAAGTGCCCTATGAAGCCGATGCAGGCATCGTTACGATCGCCTTTAAGAATGTGGTTCGTGCTCCGTTTTATTCCGCACGCAGCTTTGATCGTACCTCTTCCAATGATTGGAAAAAAAAGCAACAGTTCGATGCGCCGTGGTCAGATTTCGAAAGCGATAAATTTATGATGCAGGTGCCGACCGCCTGGCTTGATCAAATCGAAGATCCTGAACAGCTTATGATAGATTGGGATAAAGCGATGGATGCGGTATCCGAGTTGTTTGGCTACCCATTGGTCCGTCCGAAATCCGTGCTCTACCTTCAGGTGGATGCAATGATGCGGGGCAACGCCAATTTCCCCGGCTACCCGCAGTCGAACTATCCCTACAATCCGCATAATCCGGAACAGTGCCGGCACCAGTGGATGCTTAAGGGCCCGCAGTTTGCAAACTGGACGGTGTTGCACGAGGTGGGGCATTCCCAGTTTTTTTCCAAGTTCAGGGGCGAGATTGAAGCTCTGGTGAATCTGCCGCACGTGGCTGTGATGAACCGCAAGTTCGGCTGGAGCCTCGACGAGGCCTACGGCAGTTCGGTGAACAATATGAAGCATCTCACGCTCGATGATGTTGCGGCAATGTGGATGGTCACGGAAAATTTCCGCACAGGCAACGAGATGAATCATTCCAACCGACCCGGCGATGAATTTAAATATCAGCATCGCGGTTATGGAAAATATGTTGAGATCGCCAATCTGTTTGGTTGGGACGCACTCGGCCGTTTCTGGCATGCGGATAACGAGCGCTGGCAACCCGGCGATAAGGTTCCGCAGAATAACGACCCGGTCGACGACCGCATTCTTCGCCTGTCAAAAGCGGCGGGTGCAGATCTGACACCGCTGATTCATTTCTGGGGTATCCAACCGGAAAATCCAAAGGCGTTGGCCAAAGCCATAAAGAAAGAAGGTCTGGAACCTTCAAAAAAAATCTATGATCGGCTACAGCATTATAAAACCGTAATCCCCATGGATAATGCGGCGTTCAGAAAACATACCAAAGCGGTTTACCCAAAAGGATTGGGAAAGCCGAAAAACCCGCTCTATGGAACCGGCTGGTACGAGGTCTGGTTGCCGAAGTATGATGAGGCCGAGGGGCAAGCCGCGCAGACCGCATTGCAGCAGATCATCGATCAATATTTCAAAACAGGAACCGGTGAATGATCAGCATAACGACCAGGCTGACCGCCACGCTGGCCATTGCGGGGCTCTCCATGGGGAATGAGAGTTCCGCCCGTGAGATCTCGAACTTTAACGACGGATGGAGCTTTGCCCGTTTTGGCGCCATGCCTGACGGCTCGAAAAAAGCGGAGCCGCAGGACCTGCAGGCGACGGCGCTGGATGATTCGGCATGGCGCGATCTGACCCTGCCGCATGACTGGGCGATTGAGGGGCCGTTTCGTGCGGATCTTCCAAATGCGACGGGCAAGCTGCCGTATGCGGGAATCGGATGGTACCGTAAGGCGTTTTTTGTTCCAACGTCTGACGAAGGGAAAAAGCTGTTCATCGATGTCGGCGGGGCAATGAGCCGTTCGCAGGTCTATATTAACGGGGAGCTGGCCGGCGAGTGGCCCTATGGCTACACGTCGTTTCGTATTGAGTTGACGGATCACATAAAGTTCGGTGCGGAGAATGTAGTTGCCTTACGGCTGGACAACAAAGCCGATTCCTCCCGCTGGTATCCGGGCGGCGGTATCTACCGAAATGTCCGGCTCGTCACAACGGCGCCCATTCATGTTGCGCATTGGGGCGTTAGCATCACGACGCCGGAGGTGTCGAAGGAAAGCGCAACGGTGCTCATTGAAACCGCGCTGGATGGAGCAACTGCGGCGACTACCGTGAAACACGAAATCCGGGCACGGGGCTCGAATGAAGTGATTGCCACGGGAGAGGGTGGAACCTGCTCGATGTTCATCCCATCGCCGAATTTGTGGGATCTAGATTCCCCGAACCTCTACGTTTTAAAAACCATCATTTTCGAGCAAGGCCGGGAGGTCGATGCGGTGGAAAATAAATTCGGGATTCGAACGATTGAATTTACGGCCGACAGCGGTTTTCTCCTCAATGGAAAGCGCGTTCAGCTGAACGGGGTTTGCATGCATCACGATCTCGGCCCACTGGGCACCGCCGTGAATCTACGAGCGTTGGAACGTCAGATCGAATTACTTCAGGAGATGGGCTGCAATGCCATCCGCACATCGCACAATCCGCCAACGCCCGAGCTGCTGGATTTGTGCGATCGCATGGGCATGCTGCTGCAGATCGAAGCATTCGACTGTTGGAAAAAAGGAAAAACAACAAACGACTATTCCGGCTTTTTTGAGGCGTGGCATGATAAGGATCTTACCGCCATGGTGAAGCGCGACCGCAACCATCCATCGGTCATCATGTGGAGTACCGGCAACGAAATCGGCGAACAATGGGGCAAGGAAAAGGGGCATGCGATTTCCCGGATGCTGACGGACATCGTGCACCGGCTCGATCCCACTCGGCCGGTGACGGTCGGCTGCAACAATGGTCATGCGGGATGGAACGGATTTCAGAAAACGGTCGACCTGTTTGGTTACAACTACAAACCGCACCTCTATCCGAAGTTTCATGAGCAGAATCCGAATCAGCCATTGTATGGAAGCGAGACCGCTTCGACCGTCAGTTCGCGCGGCGAATATTTTTTTCCGGTATCCGATAAAAAAAATATGGGACTGGGTGGTTTTTTTCAGGTCAGTTCGTACGATCTGACCGCACCGCCGTGGGCGAATAATCCTGATGTTGAGTTTGCCGCGCAGGACCAACATCCGTGGGTATTCGGAGAGTTTGTCTGGACGGGGTTTGATTATATCGGCGAGCCGACGCCCTATAATAACGATAAGACCAATCTGTTGAATATTTCCGATCCGGCTGAGCGAAAAAAGATGGAGCAGCAGTTAAAACAGTTGGGTGGGAATATACCGCCGCGCAGCTCCTACTTTGGTATTCTTGATCTGTGCGGATTCCCGAAGGATCGCTTCTTTCTCTATCAGTCGCGTTGGCGTCCTGAGCTGGCGATGGCGCACATCCTGCCGCATTGGAACTGGCCGGAGCGCATCGGCAAAGTGACGCCGGTGCACGTCTACACCTCCGGCGACGAGGCGGAACTCTTTCTCAATGGCAAATCACTCGGGCGAAAGAAAAAAGGGGCGTACGAATATCGCCTGCGCTGGGACGACACCATCTATGAACCCGGCGAACTGAAAGTCGTTGCTTATAAGGACGGTAAGTTTTGGGCGGAAGAGGCCATGAAAACCACGGGCGAGGCCGCGAAAGTCGATCTTTCGGCGGACCGCGCGGTCCTTCGGGCCGATGGGTCTGACCTCTCGTTTATAACGGTTCAGGTTTCTGACGCAGCCGGCTTGATGGTCCCGCGTTCGCATAACGGGATTAACTTTTCTATTGAGGGGCCTGGCAAAATCCTGGCCGTTGGCAACGGCAATCCGGCCAGCCATGAACCGTTTCAGGCAAATAAACGTAAAGCCTTCAATGGCCTTTGCCTTGTGATTGTGCAATCAATAGAAGGTGAGGCGGGGACGATTCGTTTGGCGGCAACGTCGGATGGACTTGCGGATGGAACAATTGAGCTTTTGAGTGAATAGAATAATATATGAAAGGAACAGGACTATGAAACGATTTGGATGGATGGCGATCTGTTGTGCAGCGGTTTTTTCTGCGGGAGCAGCAGATGTGAAACCGAATATAATCTATATTCTGGCCGACGACCTTGGCTACGGAGATTTGAGCTGCCTCGGGCAGGAGCATTTCCAAACGCCGAATATCGATGCGCTGAAGGCGAAAGGCATGTTTTTCTCGGACCACTATTCCGGAAGCACCGTTTGTGCTCCGTCGCGCTCGGCGTTGCTGACCGGCCAGCATACGGGCCACACGTTCGTGCGTGGTAATAAGGAAATCATGCCCGAGGGGCAGCATCCGATTCCGGACGAAGTGGTGTTGCTTCCCGAGATGCTCAAGCCCGCGGGCTATGTGAGCGGGGCATTCGGCAAGTGGGGACTCGGCTATCCCGGGTCTGAAGGCGATCCGCTTAAACAGGGTTTTGATGTATTCTATGGCTACAACTGCCAACGGCTCGGTCATCATTATTATCCGTATCACCTGTGGGATAATGATGAGATGGTGGTGCTCGATGCCAATGCCGGAACTGCGAAGGGTGCCTATGGCCCGGAGCTGATCCACGAGCAGACGCTCAAGTTTATCGAGGACAACAAAGACCGACCGTTTTTTGCGTATGTCGCATCCATCATTCCGCATGCAGAGCTGGCCGCTCCTGAAGAATATATGAATCAATTCAGCGGAAAGTTTGAAGAGCCGAAACCGTTCGAAGGATTGGACGAAGGACCGGAACTGCGGCTTGGGCGCTACCAATCGCAGCCGGAACCGCGCACGGCGTTTGCAGCCATGATTACGTTGCTTGATGATCAGGTCGGAGAGATTGTTGCGCTGACCGAAAAACTGGGCATTGCCGACCGGACACTGATTATTTTCACGTCGGACAACGGGGCGCACCAAGAGGGTGGGGCAGATCCGGACTTCTTTAACAGTAACGGGCCGTTTCGTGGTCATAAGCGCGATCTCTATGACGGCGGAGTACATGTGCCGATGATGGCCTACTGGCCCGGGCATATTGCTGCCGGAACAACTTCAGATCACATTTCCGCCTTCTGGGATATCGTACCAACGTTTACGGAATTGGTCGGCGTTGAAACGCCGGCTGACACGGATGGAATCTCGATGCTGCCGGAGCTCTTGGGCGAAGGGGATCAACCGGAACACAAATATCTCTATTGGGAATTCCACGAGCGCGGCGGACGAGTTGCCGTGCGTATGGGCAAGTGGAAAGGCGTGCGTTACAACGTGCTGAAAGACCCGAATGCTCCGATGAAGCTATTTGATCTTTCGGTCGATCCCGGCGAGCAGAATAATGTAGCCGATCAGCATCCAGAAACGGTTGAGCAGATTCGAAAGATTATGGCTGGCGCACGGACTGATTCGGAAATCTTCACGTTTGGCCAGAAGCAGTTTAAAGGAGAGTAATTCAATGTATCGCACTTTAATGATTGCCTTGCTCGGCATGGCTGTATCGGCCCAGTCCGCCCAGGACGACTGGGAAAATGAACGGATGATTGAGCAGGGGAAGCTACCGACCCGTGCAACGTCGTATTCCTATAAAACCGTGGACGATGCGCTGACAGGAAACCGTGAGCTGGCACGCATGGAATCGCTCGATGGAAAATGGAAATTTAAGTTCACACCCGATTCGAAGGATCGACCGATGGATTTCTTCGAATCCGGATTTAAGGCATCCGGTTGGGATACGATTCCGGTTCCGTCCAGCTGGGAACTGAAAGGCTATGGACAGCCCATTTATACAAATGCGAAATATCCGTTCACCCCGAACGAACCATTTATCGACCGCACCAATCCCGTCGGTTCCTACCTCCGCGATTTCGAGGTTTCCAAGGATTGGAAAAACGATCGGGTCATTCTGCATTTCGGCGGCGTGTCGTCGGCTTTCTATGTCTGGGTTAATGGCGAACTGGTGGGCTACAGTCAGGGCAGTCGGCTTCCGGCGGAATTCGATATCACCGATTTTGTGAAAACCGGGAAAAACCGACTGGCTGTTCAGGTCTTCCGCTGGTCGGACGGATCGTATCTGGAAGATCAGGATATGTGGCGATTGAGCGGAATCCACCGCGAAGTATTGCTGCTGGCCCAACCGAAAATTGCACTGAACGATTTCTTCGTGAAGGCATCCGCCGATGGACTGTTGCAGGTGCGTCCTCGTATTATGGCGGATGCGCTGGATACTTCCAATGGTTGGAACCTGACGGCACAGTTGTATGATGCCGATGGAAATGCAGTGTTGGAAAAACCGATGCACAGCGGAGTGAATAAAATCCTGAACGAAAAATATCCGCAGCGCGACAACGTGCCGTTCGGCCTGCTGGAAGCACAGGTTTCCAATGTTCGGAACTGGTCGGCGGAAGATCCCTATCTCTATACCCTCGTGTTCAGTCTGACCGGAAAAGATAATGAGTTGATGGAAAGCCGCAGCTGCAAGGTCGGTTTCCGAACCTTGGAAATCATCGATGGTGTCTTTCTGGTGAATGGGGAGCCGGTTAAAATGATGGGCGTGAATCGTCATGACCACGACCACATTGAAGGCAAAGCACTGACGCGCGAAGATTACCGCCGCGATGTTGAGCTGATGAAGCAGTTTAACTTCAATGCCGTGCGCACCTCGCACTATCCGAATGATCCTTATTTCTATGACCTGTGCGATGAGTACGGCCTCTATGTGATGGATGAAGCCAATATTGAATCGCACGGGGTTAGCGGCCAGCTTGTGAATCGCGCGTCGTGGCACTATGCCGTGAATGACCGCGTGATCCGGATGGTTGAGCGCGATAAGAATCATCCGTGCGTTGTGATCTGGTCGCTCGGTAATGAAACCGGCTCTGGGCCGATTCACGCCGCAGCCGCTGGCTGGGTCAAGGATTACGATCCGACCCGCTTCATTCACTACGAAGGTGCGCAGGGCGATCCGACGCTGCCGGGCTACAACCCCAAAGGCGGGTTTGCATCTGCTTCGTGGGAGTTTATGGCCAACCCGGATGATAAGCCTTATGTTGATATGCTCAGTCGCATGTACTCATCGGTTGCTCAGCTCAAAGGGCTGGCCGAGGCCGAGCATATCACGCGCCCGATCGTGATGTGCGAATATGCGCATGCCATGGGCAACTCGCTCGGAAATATGACGGACTATTGGGATCTAATTCGTTCCAAACCCAACCTGCTTGGCGGCTATATCTGGGATTGGATTGATCAGGGCGTGCTCGCCACCAATGAAAACGGGGTCACATATTATGCCTACGGCGGCGACTATGGCGACCAGCCCAATAGCGGAAATTTCTGCATGAACGGCGTCATTAATTCGGACCGCACGCCCGGTCCGAAAACGTGGGAGTGTAAATATATTTTCCAACCGGTCGTTTTTGAAGATGTTGATCTGAAGGCTGGAACCGTAAAGGTCACTAACCGGTTTAATTTCACCAACCTCGAAAATTATTCCATTCACTGGAACCTGTTGGAAGAGGGCGTCGTGGTTCAGGAAGGTACACTCGATGCCGTTGATCTGGCGCCGGGCCAAAGCTGCGAAATAAACGTTCCGTTCCAAACATTGGAAAACAGTTCCGGCAAAGAACAATGGCTGCGCCTCAGCGTGCACGAAACAGCGGATCAATTCTGGTGTGAAGCGGGCTTCGAAATTGCCAAGGAACAATTCCTTCTCCAAGGTGGGGATGGCTCGCCGAGCCGTCCGACCGCAAGTGCGCGACTATCCGTTAGCGAAAATAAATCCTTCATCGAGCTTAAAGCTAAAGGACTCTTCGCGCAGGTGAATCGATCAACCGGCGAACTCGCCAGTTATACGGTTGGGGGTAATGAATGGATCACGAGCCCGATGCGCCCGGCCTTCTGGCGTCCGCAGACGGATAACGATCTTAAAGGCGGCAAAACCCACAATCGAATGAAATACTGGAAGGAGCTGGACGGGAAGCTGGTGACCCAGTCGGTAGAGGTGCAAAAGGTGGATGCTTCAACGGCGAAAGTGGTTGTGAAGAAAGGTGCGGATAAAACGGACCTCGTGATTACCTACACAATCAGCGGAAATGGTGCGCTGACAGTGGCGATGGATCTGGATTCGGACCCGTCACTCCCAGCCCTTCCAAGGCTTGGATTTACCATGGGCGTCTCCGGCGATTTTTCAACGACCCGCTATTTTGGAAAGGGACCGTGGGAAAACTATATCGACCGCAACGCCGGTGCTGAAGTCGGGCTCTATGAAATGCCAACGGCTGAAATGTTCTATGAATATGCGATGCCGCAGGAAAATGGAAACCGCACAGAAACCCGCTGGCTGGAATTGACCGGCAATGCAGGCGCACTCCGGATTGATGGCGATCAGCTCTTCCAATTTTCCATCTGGCCATGGTCGCCGGAGAATCTGACGGCGGCAAAGCACCCCTACGATTTGGTCGAGCAGGGGTTCTATACGCTTAATCTGGATCACAAACATATGGGCGTTGGCGGAACCGATTCCTGGTCCCCGAAAGCATTGCCGCTGGAGCACTATCGAATCCCATCGGGTCACTATAGTTTTTCATTCTCATTGGGTGTAGCCGCGGAAGCAGTCCAAAATAATTGAATAAACTGGGTGGACCAGACGGCCGACAGGAGGGACTCTTCCAGTCCTTCTGGTCGGGGTGTCTGATCAGGGTTGTTGATGTCGGAACCGGCTCGGTGGCATGCCGACAACTCGGCGGAATTGGCGTGTGAAATAGTTACTGTCGTTGAAGCCGACGGCAAAGGCGATCTCGGTGATGGTTTGATCGGTTTTCTGAAGCATTTCCATGGCGCGCTGGATGCGCAGACGCATGAGATAGTTAATCGGCGTCTGGCTGGTGGCTTTGCGGAAGACTTTCAGCAGGTTGTTTTTCGACATATGCGCGATTTCGGCTAAGGCGTCGAGTTTCCAGTCGTTGGAAAAATCATTCTCCATCGCACCGATCACTTCGCCCACCCGCAGCAGGGCCTGAGACTCCGTGGAATCGCCCTGCTTATAGGTGCGGGAGAGCGTTATGATGAGCTCCACCAGTTTGGTGCGCAATACGACTTCGTAGCCCGGGGGCTTGTCTCGGCATTCACGCTCCATCTCGTCGGAAATCGCCAGTATTTTGGCCAGTTGCACCCGCTTCAGGTGCAGGCGGCTGGCAAACCGGTGTTGTTTTCGGTAGGTCGGCTCGAGTAGAAACATGGCGCAGTAGCCCGGCATGCGGCGCAGGTCATTTTCCGGAAGTTCGATCTGAGCAGGATCATACATCACATTGATCAGTTCCAGATTTTTACGATCATGGAAAAAGTGGCGCTGGCGGCCCTGCAGCAGAAAGACATCGCCGGCTGAGATCAGCAGATCCATGCCTTCCAGACTCTGGAAACCCTGCCCACGAGCAACAATGACCAGCTCGCAGAAATCGTGGCTGTGTTCGATTTCGGTGAGGTCACGTGAAGATGCTGGTATGTCAATTAATCGGCTTCTCCCCACCATGATGGGAAAACCGGATTCCCCGAAATAGTCTGAGCCATCTGCGATAATTGGTTTCATGAGGGTGATATGGTGCTTTCGAGTTCCTGTGTTTTCAATTTATTTCGTTAAATAATCTTATAAAATGTAATTTAAGCTTCATTTGTGATAGGTGAGATTATGCTATTATTGTGTGATATGGTTAAGGTGATTGGGGTCGTTTTATGGTTAATTCCTAGACCCTGAATAATGGTTTCCGGTTTAATTCCGGAGCATGCTGAGCGCTATATGTGTATAGGACGAATGAATTTCGATAGTTCAGAGGGAACAACAGTGCTAACTAATAACCTTTCAAAAGGAATTTCAGGGATGATGAAAAAGTGTGCCGCAAGTTTAACCGTTCTGTTAGTCGCCGCTGTCGCTGCAGTGGCTGCTGAAAAACGTCCTAACGTGGTGCTGATTTATGCGGACGATCTGGGGTTTGGCGATGTGGGCTGCTACAACCCTGATTCGAGAATCCCGACGCCCAATATTGATGCGCTGGCGCAGCACGGAATTCGATTCATCGATGCACATGCGCCGGACGCGATTTGCAGCCCGAGTCGTTACGGTCTCTTGACGGGCAGCTATTCCTGGCGAACCTCGATAAAGGAAGGGAATCCGAAGCCGGGGGATCAGCCGTGGATTAATGAAGGCCGCCTGACCCTGCCGGGCATGTTGAAAAACCTCGGTTACGATACCGCCGTCTTCGGCAAATGGGGACTCGGTGCAGATTGGGCCCCCGCCGCGAAAGTAGACCGCGAAGGGAATGATATTTCTGCGGCGGGAATCGATTACAGTAAGCCGGTTTTTGCGGGAAAGCCCTTTGGTTTTTCCTGGGAGGAAGTTCACCTGTGGTATGGCAAAGCGTATTTCGAAAAGAAATATCCCTGCCACGATGTTCCCGGATCGCAGGAGAGCGTCGATGGGGGGCGAGGCATATGGAGTTGCGCCGCATTCCGAACCGTATGAGCTGTTTAATCTCGCAGAGGACCCGGGACAGACGGTAAATCTCTATTCCAAATATCCGGAAAAAGCAAACGAGATGCAGGCATTGCTCGAAGAGCTGAAAGAAAGCGGACGCACCCGTAACTAGTGCGGAATCAATTTAAGGGGAATAATTTTCATGACTACCTATGACTATATCGTAATCGGAGTATACCTCGTCTTCATGCTGTCGCTGGGGCCGATTTATAAAAGCTTCAGCAAAACGGCCAGCGATTTTTTCCGGGGCGGGGGTGGCATGCTCTGGTGGGTGGTTGGTGCGAGCGCGTTCATGACGCAGTTTTCGGCGTGGTCGTTCACCGGCGGCGCGGCCAAGGCCTATGAAACCGGTACGTTCTTTCTGATCCTGTTCGTCTGCAACACGGTATCCGCGCTGGTTACGCTCTTTTTCTGCGCGCACCGGTTCCGGCAGATGCGCGTGATTACGGCTGTCGAGGCGATCCGAAACCGCTTCGGCAATGCCAGCGAACAGATTTTTACGTGGCTGCCGCTCCTGTTCATGATGCTGTTCGGCGGCGTGGCGCTTTATACGATCTCCGTATTTATGTCCGGCGTGTTCGGGGCACCTATGATGCTGATCATTCTGATTCTCGGAACGGTCATGATTGTGATGACCCTGCTGGGTGGATCCTGGGCGGCCACGGCCGGGGACTTTGTGCAGATGATCCTCGTACTGACCATTACCGTGATTATGGCGGCGCTGACCTTGGGGCATGAGAAGATTGGCGGTCTGAGCGGGATGATCGAAAAAATGCCGCCTCAGCACCTGGACTGGACCGAATTTTCACGCCCCAGTATTATCATCATCTTTTTCAGTATGCTGATGATTAATCAGATTATTCAGGGCAACAGTATGCAGACCGGTGCTGCGCGTTATCTTTTTGTGAAAGATGGCAGAGATGCCCGCAAATCGGCCATTGTTTCGGTGATCGGATTTATTGTGCTGCCCGTCGTCTGGATTATCCCTGCGATCGGCGCGGCGATTGTTTTTCCGGATTTGAGCCAGAGCTATCCGCAACTGAGCAATCCCAACGAAGCGGCTTATGTGGCCATTGCGGAGGAACTGCTCCCGGCCGGCCTGCTCGGCCTGTTGGTCTGCGGCATCTTTGCCGCCAGTCTGACGTCGATGAACAGCACGTTGAATTCCTTCTCAGCCAGTTTTGTGCGTAACTTTTATATCCGGGTCATTGAAAAAGATGCCAGTGAGGAAAAACAGATTTTGCTGGGCCGTATCTTCATCTTTGTCTACGGGATTGCATGGATCATTGTGGCGCTGCTCTTCTCACAAATTAAAGAATTGCAGCTGTTCGATCTGATTCTGATTGTGGCGGCATCGATCGGCCTGCCGGCTTCGCTGCCGCTGATGTACGGCATGTTTGTTAAAAAGACGCCGGCGTGGACGGGCTGGAGTACGATGATTATCGGTTTCATCGTTTCAGTGATCGACCGTTTTGCGCTGACGGATGAGTTCATGCAGCGTATCTGGGGGCAGGTGGAGCCGCTCACAAAACGTGAGCTGGGCGATCTGAATATAGCGCTTACCACTGGAACCATTTTCTTTGCCTGTACCGCCTGGTTCTTCTTTACGATGCTGTTCCACAAATACAGTCATGCTGAATACAAGGAAGAGGTGGATCATTTCTTCAAGGAGATGAACACCCCGATTGACCGATCAACCGAACACGAACCCGACTATGAAAATGATCAGCGCCAATATGGCGTGCTCGCCAATCTCTGCCTGGCGTACGGCGTATTGACGCTGCTGTTGCTGGCGGTGCCGAATGAGATGCAGGCCCGAATGCTGATTCTGATTTGCGGCGGCATTGTGGTTCTTGTGGGTGTTGTGCTCCGGCTGATCGGTAAGCGGATTGCCGCTAAATAGTTTTTCGCAATACGGTATAAATTTTTAAACAAGGAGTTCCTTTCATGAAACCGTTATCCATTGTATTTGCCCTGATGATTCCCCTGATTGCGCTGAGTGATCTGCGCATGGAAATCGGGCGCGCCGACTTTTCAGATTGGTCCGGCATTTCCAAGGTTCGGAAAAATGAAGCCTCGTTCGCCAAGGGTGAGCCGATTGCATTCACCTATCCGGACGGTGAGCATTATTACCACGGCTTCAAGGAATATTTCGGCCACGCCTGCGACTGGAGCAAATATGCCGGGGTTGCGTTTGAAATTTATCTAAAGAAAGAAGGCGCGGCGGAAATCACGCTTTCGTTTGCAGTGGACGAACGCGATGCCGATCTGCTGCGCCCGCTCAGCACCGCCACGGTGCAGGTAACCGGCGAGGGCTGGATTCCGGTGTATATTCCGTGGGAGCTGTTCGATATTTTTGAAGGTCAGAAATGGGGGGCACTGCAGGCTGTTAAAACGGTGGCGATTACGGTCGATTCTGACCGGAACAAAACGCTGAAAATCCGCAATCTCTATGTCTCCAAAGGTGAGTTGATTGCGTTGGAAGCTCCGGTGCGCGGTCGTTCCGTTGAAGGCGGCGGCTCGGTTGAGTATGCTGTTGAAATCGGCAATACCTCGGATCGGAAACAGAACGTGCAGCTGCTGTTTCCAAAGTCTGGATGGGAGTCCATGGAGGCATCGGTTGAACCCGCTTCGCTGCAGCTCGCTCCCGGCGAAATAAAAACCTGCACGGTCACGGTCGAAGTGCCGGCGCGTTTGCCGGCCGGCGTCCGCGAGAAGCAGGTGCTCAAAGCCGTGCCGAATGGCCAGGGTTCCGCCATCCAGACCCTGGAATTCACCACCGCCGTTGCGGTGCCGTTTCCAAACATTGTATTCACGCAGGACAAGTGGGACGAAGTCCGTGCCAAGGTTGAAAAATACGATTGGGCGAAAAAGGGCGCGGCGGACTATGAAGCCATCGCGAAAAAGTGGAAGCCGTCGGATGTCGCCACGGAAATGATTGATCGCGAAGCGTACCGCGGGCAGCACCTCTATCACGAGCGCGAGGCCGACAATGCCTACAACACGGCCGTTGCCTATCAGCTGACCGGCAACAGTGAATATGCCGAAAAGGTCGTTCAGTTTTTCCGCTATTTTACCAACGAGGAAAAAGGGTATCCGGCTACCTGGCGGGCCAACGCCGCCAACTTCGTGAAAGAGGGCGGTTTCTTCCAGGACATCGCCCGCGCCTACGATATGGTGAAACCGTCCGGCCTCTTTACAGCAGCCGATGAAGCCGCGATTGAAAAATCGTTCCGCCTCTATATCAACATTGCCATCGAAGGCAACTCCAGCGGGGCCATCGGCAACTGGGACCTGAGCGAATTTACCGGTGCGTTTTACTGTGCGCTGGCCATCCAGGATCTGGAACGGGCGGAAACCATCCTGACGCTGCCGACGGGGATTTATCAGCAGCTGGCACAGGGTGTGATGAGCGATGGTTGGTGGCACGAGTGCGCCGTCGGCTATAACCTCTGGTGCGCACGGATGTTCTCGCAGGTCGGGATTGCGCTGGAACCGTGGGGCATCGATTTCGTGAACCTGCGTCTGCCGCTGGGCACCACCAAGAACCATTCACTGACGCCGCGCCGGATGAGCCCGGGCCTGTGGGGCATGAAATTCGAAAAGTGGGGTGCGCTGGAGCAGAATGATATCTGCATTAAAGATATGTGGGATGCACCGCTCGACTTCCTCGACTACCGCGGCGTGCTGCCGGCGGTGAACGATGCCACCGAAGCGCGGGTGACCGGCCAGGATTATGAGCTGGCCTACTATCTGTATCGCGATCCGGAATATGTGGCGGTGATTCAACGCGGTGATTCGCGCGATCTGCTCTACGGTGTGCCGGATTTGCCGGACGTTGAATCGGTGAAGATTACCGAGTCGGCCTATGCCGACAACATGGGCATTGTGCAGCTGCGCTCGCAGACGGAAAACCGTCCGCAGCGCGAGCAGATTCAGGCGATGCTGCGCTACGGCACACACGGCGGCGGCCACGGTCATCTGGACCGCGCCAGCCTGATCCATCTGAGCCGCTACGGCCGCAGTTTTTATAATCCGGAAATGTTCTGGTACGGCTACGGATGCTACCTCTACAAATTCCTGGTCCAGACCTCGATGACCAAAAATATGGTGGTCGTCGACCAGAAGATGCAGGAAGCGGAGGAGAGTTTCCGGCGCATGTACTACACCGGCGATATGATGTCGGCAACGGTTGTTGAAACCGAGGCGCGTTGGAGCCATCCACCGTACGGCGGCATGGAATATGACGGCCTCAATATGACGGTGGCGGAAAAGGTGTGGGACGAAGGCCGCAGTATGCCGATTCCGGACGATGCACCGGCCTACGGTGAGCTGACCGGTTTTACCGACGATAAAATCCTGCAGCGCCGCATGATGATTATGATGGATGATTATGTGGTACTGGCCGACTACCTGAAGGGCGATTCAGAACACACGTTCGACAATCTCTTTCAGATTAAAGGGTTTCAGGGATTGGAAGGGACCGGCGTTGAAAAAATCTGGCATGAGGATCAGATGAACGCCGATCCGCTGGGAGCGGGGCAGTTTATCACCGATTGCCAGTGGTATAAAACCGACGGCACTTCGCGCGCAAAATTTGCGATGGGCTTTGGCAAGGGCTACGACAACGACGGGGCGCGCATGCGCGAAAGCGAGGACGGCCCGCTGAATATGGATGTCTTTAATGCCTGGCCGCGCAGCGCCGAAGTGATGATCGGCACGGCGGCGGAAGCATTCCCGGTCGAGAAAAAGACCTGGTTCACAATTGAGGCCGACGGAGAGACGCTGCTGGAAGATCAGACCGGTGCGTGGATTCTCGGTGCAAAGGACATCGTGCTCGACGTTGCCGGCAAAAAACAGCTGGTGCTTTCGGTGAAGGCTGAGAATAACAAGAAAGACACGCTGTTCTGGGGTGATGCGAAAATCGTGCTGAACGACGGCTCTGAAGTATGCGTTGCCGATCTGCCGGTTGTGTATGAAAACACGAAAAAGCCGGAAGCGGCGGGAACGGACTATTACGGCGGTCCCGTAAAAATTCAGGGCACTCCGATGCCGAAGTCGGTGCCGGCCATGCCGGAAGATCTGGAGAATCAAAGTGTCGTAACGGTTGATCTGTCCGGCGTTGAAGCGGTTTCCTTTAAAGCGCGTTTCGGCGGCGACTTCCCGCTGGGCGATGAAGCGCAGCGCCGAAAAACCATGGCGGTCCGCAGTGTCGGGACCGAAGCGCGGTTCCTGTCGGTGGTCGAGCCCTTCGAAACGGAATCGGTGATCAAGTCCGTGAAAGCCGCCAGTGCCAATGAACTGGTGGTGGAACTGACCGACGGCCGCATTCAGGAAATCACGATTTCCGATCTGGACAGCGAAACCGGCGCAGCAACTGTGTCGGTTCGGGAATTCAAAAACGGCGAGCTGATTCGGGAAGAAAACAGCAATAACGGGTAGTATGAAAAACAGCTCCTCGCTCCAGAAAGTCGTTTATACAAGGTAAACAAAGTAACCCGTTGTGCTCTGGTGTTTTCCAGAAAGTATGTTAGCTTGGGTTCCATTTGCAATGGATCAGGTTTGGCCGTCTGTGTGCTGCCAATAAGAGGAGTAGATTTATGAAATTCGTTCGTATCTGGAAAACAGTAACTGCATTGGCGTGTTCGGCCTGCTGCTGGACCGTTTATGCGGCTGATATCAGTTACATCGGTGTAACCGGCGGGGAATGGGCGACGGGCAGCAACTGGAGCAGCGGGACTTATCCCGCCAGCGGGGATATTGCTTTTCTCGATACCACCGTCAATCTCAGTGTGGAGTCGCCGAATAATTTTCAGGGCATCCGGGTCGGTACGGCCGGCGATGGCCGGCTTCAAATCGGAAGCCGGGGCATGCTAACGGCGAACACGAGTTCAGGCGTAACGAGTATCATCGGTGATGGCAGCGGAAATACGGGATCCGTCCAGCAGGAAGGTGGCATCGTCGAATTCAACCGGCTCGCCATCGGAAGCAATTCCGGTTCGGGGAGCTATCACATTCATAGCGGTACCTTAACGATCACCCGCGAGAGCGGAGGGCACTCCCTGTTTCTGGCCCAAAATGGAAGCGGGGACGGTACGTTCCGCATCAGCAGCGGAAGCTTTATAACGCGTGGTGGAGTCCAACTGGGTTCAGTTGAGGGCGGCATTGGGCGTTTCGAGGTGATCGGTTCGCACCCGCGTTCCATCGGGATCGGTGCAACCGGATCGGTTGACGGGCGCTGGACGCAATACGCCGATTCTATGCTCAGTGTGCGTATTGACAAAACTTCGCAGGGGGTCACGCCCATCTTTATCGACGATTATAATGACGATGGCGGGGGGGACGTTGTTTTCGAAAACGGGGCACTTCTGGATGTCGACTTTACCGCCGCTTTCCTGAATGGCGGCACCTTCACGGTGATGGAATGGGAAGGGGATGTTACCAATAACGGCCTCCAGTTCGCGCCCTCGGTCGATACCAATGTCTGGAGCTTCAGCGTTGATGCGGTCAACAAGCGACTCACCGTCACTGCCGTCGGCAGTCCGGCCAGCCGGGCTTTTGTTCATCCAGGTCTTTCGCATAAGCTCTCCGACCTCGACCGGATGCGCGATATGGTTGCGGCCGGCATTGAGCCCTATGCGAGCTCATTCGCTGCCTTTGCCTCAAATGGAAAGTCGCAGCACACCTATCAGCCGAGCAGTGCAGCGGCTGACCTGCCAACAAACAACTGGACACCAAACAACAATGCGTTGAGAAACGATGGCGTTGCGGCGTATTATAATGCCCTGATGTGGTATATCACCGGGGACAGCCGGCATGCCGAAGCATCCATCCGCATCTTTACGGCCTGGTCCCCCGTGCAGAACATCGATGGAATTCCGTTGAATGCCGGACGTCACTGGCGGCTTATCGAAGCGGCGGAAATCATCAAGAGCACTTACGATGGATGGGACCCTGCCGATATGCAGGCGTTCAAGGATATGCTGGTGTATCCCGGTTATTCAAACACCACCGAACCCAGCGGAAACCGGAGTATTTATTGGAGAGCTTTCCAGGGCGATCCCGGCCGCCATGGCAATCAGGGGCTGTTTGCCATGCGCTGCGTGATGGCCATCGGGGTTTTCCTCGACAACGAAATTATCTATGACCGTGCTCTTCGCTACCTGCAGGGAGCGCCTGCGCGAAGCGATGATATTCCCTATGTAACCGGGCCCTCCATTGCTGATACGCAGATCGGCACCTATGAGCACTTCCTTGAATACAGTCGCACCGGCCAGGAAAGTACGATTGCGGACTATGGTTACAACGAAGTGATTCATAACTACATCTACCCGAATGGTCAGGGGCAGGAATTTTCCCGTGATATGGCGCATGGCCTAGCGGGCATCGGAATCATTGCCACCATGTCTGAAATGGCCTGGAGTCAGGGGGATGATCTCTATGGATATCTCGACAACCGACCTCTGCTCGGGCTTGAATATTTCTACCGCTATAACCTCAGTTGGACGGACTCCTTCCCGGATCAGACAACCCCCTGGGAACCGACGGTTGAAAACGGAGAGTTCATCCAACGCCTGGATCAGTCCGGACGCTGGTTCTCGCTGAAGGCCAATCCGTACCTTGCCCAGAATACGGATCCGGAGGATTGGAAACGCGGCCTATACAACGACGACCCCATGTATGAAATGAACCTTGCGCACTACCGTGACCGGATCGGAGTTTCGTCGAATGATACCAAGTGGTTGGAACGCGGGCTGGATCTGTTGATTGCGGAGGATGGTTTTGAAGGCGAAGGGACTCCGTGGGACCATCCTTCGTGGGGCGGCCTGACCTTCCGCCGTGTGAGCCCCGGTGACCCGATTCGGGGCTTTGTCGGCGATACGCCGGACTTTGCAATGAATGAGCTTCCAATGACGATCGAAGCGGAAAACTATGACTACTTTGCGCTCGATGGCGAAGGCCGGACCTACCACGATCTCTCGGCCGGAAATTCCGGCGGTGAATACCGCTTGGCGGACGCGGTCGATATTGCGACCTGTTCCGAGGGCGGCTATGCGCTGACGGATCTGGAAAATGGCGAATGGTTCAGCTATACCATCAGCGTGCCTGAAAAAGGAAAATACAGTTTTGATGTGCGCTATGCGGCCGACGCTGAAGGGGGCATCAGGCTGGCGGTTGCCGGCAGCGATATCACCGGGAATGTCATTCTGCCCGCTACCGGTGGCAGTTCCGACTGGGCAACGGCGCGGGTCACACAGGGTATTCTATTGGATGAAGGGGTTCAGAGTCTTCGCGTGCATGTCTCCGGTGCTTCCGGTGCCTATCACTTAAACAGCCTCACGGTGAACCTGGATGAACTCATCTCCGATGTGACCGAACATATAGAGGCGGAAACGCGGAATGCCCAGAGCGGAACACAGCTCGAAACATGCACTGATACGGGCGGTGGCCAGAATGTGGCCTACATATCGGACGGAGACTGGTGCCGATACGACAATCTGATGCCGGGAACGAACACGACTTTCCGCGCAAGGGTGGCCCGTCCCGACAACAAGTCTGACAGCACGATCGAGGTACGGCTCGGCAGCCCGACCGGAACGCTGGTCGGTTCCGTTGATGTGCCTTTAACCGGCGGATGGCAGAACTGGACAAGTGTAGAGGCATCGCTCGATCCTGTTGCCGGAAGCCATAACATCTATCTGGTTTTTGTGGAATCCGGAACGAGCGGGGATTCCCTGTTCAACATAAACTGGTTTGAGCTAGTGAATCCGGATTCTCAGGACGTTCCGGATGTGCCGGCCGGACTGGATGCCGCTCCCGCAAATGCCTCGCAGATCGAATTGACGTGGGACGGTCTGGCCGATGCCTCCGGATATCACCTGAAGCGTGCGACTGTCAGCGGGGGACCTTATGAGGTTTTGGCATTTGGACCTTTTACGACCAGCTATTTGGATACGGGCCTGCTCGACGGTTCCAACTATTACTACGTGGTCAGCTCGCTCAATAACCTGACGGAAAGTTCTGATTCGGCCGAAGTATCGGCCGTGCCTTCCGCACCGATCAATCCCGCCGATGTCGTGATCGGGCCGGTTGCAATCAGCTCCGGTGATTTTAACCTCACGATCACCCATTCCGTACTTGGCCACAACTACCGAATTCTGGCCACAGAGGATCTGGTCGGTCCCGACTGGCAGGTGGTGTCCGCCACCCATGCCGGCACCGGAGGGATGCTGGCGATTGACCTTCCAATCCTTGGAAGCGAGACCAATGTGTTTTATAAGTTGGAGACTTGGCGTCAATAGATTTTAAGATGAAGCGATAAAACCAATAACAGGAATTTGAAAATGAACAGAGACATCCGATGGGGAATTATGGGATGCGGGGGAATTGCCCGTAAATTTGTGAGCAGTCTGAAGGCACTGCCGAACGGAACGCTGGTGGCGGTGGCTTCATCGAGCGCGGAACGCGCCGAAACCTTTGCGAAAGAAACCGGTCTCGATCCAGTGGCAACGGACTATACGGGCCTGTTGGAAAATCCCGATGTGGATGCGGTTTATATTGCCACCACGCATAATTTCCATGCGGAGAATCTTTTCCAATGTCTGGAAAACGGAAAGCACGTGCTGTGTGAAAAACCGCTGACGGTTAATGCCGCTCAGGCGGAAAAAGCGATTGCGATGGCGCGCGCAAACAACCTCTTTTTGATGGAGGGAATGTGGACCCGGTTTCTGCCGGCCATTCAGAAGGCGCGCGAGCTGGTGAACGAAGGTGCGATCGGCGACGTGATTACGGTTAAAGCCGACCTCGCATTCCGCGCACCGCAGGATGGCGACAACCGTTTGCGGAATCGCGATCTTGCTGGCGGTGCGTTGCTAGATGTCGGGGTCTATCCCATTTCATTTGCTTCGATGATTTTTGGCGGAGCACCCGAGGTGATTAAGAGTCATGCGGTGCTGGGCGATACCGGCGTGGACGAGCGCTCGTTTTATCTATTGGAATACGATCAGGGCCGTACGGCCCTTCTCAGCAGCAGTGTTTCCGGATGTCTGCCGGTAGAGGCCATCATTGCCGGAACCGAGGGCTATATCCGCGTTCCCTGGTTTTTGGGAGCAACTTCGGCCGAGCTGTGCAAAAACAACCAACCGGTGGAATCGTTCGATTTTCCGTTTGAGGAAGATGAAGGCTTCCAGTTTGAAATTGCCCATGTGATGGAGTGCATTGCTGCCGGTAAAACCGAGAGCCCGGTCATGCCGCTGGATGAAACACTGACCATTCAGCAAACCATGGAAACGATGCGGAAACAGTGGGGTCTGACCTATCCCGCAGATGCTTAGCGATTTTTAAGGAAGTACGCCGGTTTGATAGGCCTTGGCGACGGCGGCAGGAGCGTTGTGGACGTTGAGCTTTCTGTAAATGCCGGCGATGTATTCGTTGACGGTGTAGGAGCTGATGCCGAGTTGGTCCGCGATCTGTTTTTGCACCGCGCCGTCCGCAATATGCGTGAGCACTTCGAGTTCCCGTTTGGATAATTTCGTGGCCGGTTCTGTTTTGCTGCTTCTTTTTTTGAGCGTGTTCATGATGAGCCCGGCGAGTTCCGGATCCAGTGTGGCGCCGCCGTTGTGAACGGTTTGAATCCCTTCCATCAATTGGGGGATTGAACTGGATTTCAATACATATCCGGCAGCGCCTTGCTCAATGGCGCGCAATACGTCCTCCTGCATATCCGATTGCGTCAGTATAATGACCTTTGCTTGCGGAAGCAGGATTCTCAGTTGGGGCAATGCATCCAGTCCGGAAATACCCGGCAGGTTGAGGTCGAGCAGGATCACGTTCGGAGCCCCATCGTCGGTGAATGTGGAAACTTTGCGCAAGGCTACGGATGCCGTGCCAAATTGATGGGTGAGCTCCATGTCGTCCGCCTGCTCCAAGGCCCAGCCGATGCTTTTGCGGTAGGCTGCATTATCTTCAATCAGCATTATTTTAATCATTGCAACATCTCCTCCGGCCGCATTTTATGAGGGCGTCTTCCTGATCCGTAGCATTAAGGTCACGATTGTTCCGCCGTTGTCCGGACGCTCTATTAATACTTTTCCTCGCATTAACTGAGCCCGGCGCTTCAGAGATGGGGGAGCGGTTCCATCCAGTCCAATGCCGTCGTCGGCAACCGTCAGTGTTAACCGGGTTCCGGTGACCTGAAGTGTGGAGTGTACTTCGGACGCGTCAGCATGCCGGATAATATTGGTCAGGCATTCTTTGTAAAAAAGATAGAGGTCGATTCGCGTTTTCGGATGCAGGTGCTGCAGCGCCTGGTCCGGCGGAAATGAATGCTTGTGGTGAAGGTCCGATAGGAAACGTTCGGCGGTATGCTTCATTTCCTGAATCAGGTTTGCATGATAGTTCCCGGTGTCGAGCATGTGGGATACATAGCGCGTGGACGATCCGGATGCTTCGGTCAATATGCGTACTTCATCGAGATATTTGATCATCTGTTCCTGTCGGCACTGATCCGCTTTCTGGAATTCCATTTTGGCCAGGTCGCCAATGAGGCCGATGGCGTGAAGGTTGGCGCCGAGTTCATCGTGCAGGTCGGCGGCGATCCGCTGCTTGATAGCCTTCATGCGGCGGCGGTGGATAAGCCGCGTTGTAATCAGCCCGGCAACGGCGAAGAGAGTCCCAGTTCCTGAAAGCCAATACATCCGCTGAAGATTGGTCCGCTGCCGGGCATTGCGCCCGTTTAATGCGTCGATAATCAACGGGCGCTCGGCTTCCAGTGCGTGCCGGCGTGCCAGCTGATGCATCCATTCCCGCACGGGCAGAATTTCACCATACAAATTACTGCCGTCCGTCAGCGCTTCCGGCGAGCTTTGTATTTTTGCCGGGAGATTGGTGAGCGTAACCGGTTTGTTTTTTGCCCGGTTTACGCCCTTCGAAAACAGTTCGATTTCTGCATATCCCACTCTGAACAGCGCTGAATTTTCATCGATGGGTTTTAATTTGGGATCAATGCTTTTCGAGAGCGACCACAGATGCACATGCGGTAGGTGCAGGTTGGGGTCCGGTGTCGGCGCGGTGATACGGACATAACGACATTTGGTTTCCGGTAACCGCCACATCATGATCGGACCGGTTTCAATAATGCTTTCCCGCCGCGTTTCGAGCAGCAACTGAGCGTCCGAAAAGTCAGCATGCGTTGCGCCCTCAATTCGCAAGTCAAGGGGCATGCCGTAATCGCTGAAATAGGCAAGAGGAACCAGGTCGCTTTGATCCACGGCGTGCAGATGAATTCGCGAAAGAACAACGGTCTCCCGGAGATCAATGGTCAGCGAGGGCGGCTCGGCGGCGAGGCCAATAAATGCCAGCGTTTTTCTACCTTGGGCGGTGTCCATGAGATAGGGCATGTGCCCATCGACTAAAAACTCAGGGGCCCAGGCATACGAATGTCCGCGGGTGGAGGTGGAGACGGTTACAGGCCGGTGCAGGGCGACATTTTCTTCGCCGCTGAAAACGAGCACTTCCGCAAGATGAACAATGAACCTCTCATCAAAACCGCGCTGGGTCAGGAGGGGCGTTTCAATCCGAATCCAGGATGCTTCCAGATGGGGGACGGATATAATCAGCGGAGCAATGCGCGACTGAATGTTCGTAATGGTTGTAATCAGCGTTCCGGTTGGATCCTCCGCCGTGCCGGCCCATATGTGCAGTTCTGCCGGGAAGGCGTCCGGTTTGAATTCAGTTTTGGAATCGCGGCGCAAAACGGGCACCAGCACAATTTCATCAATAGGTTGTTCCTTCTCGAAATCAATTTTAATCCATTCTGGTTTTTCCGAGGTGTAGTAGGCTTTAGAGCGATATCCGATGGAGCCGCTTCCGCTCCGAAAACTGTAGGAGGCCAGCGTCTCCAGTTCCGCATCAATCGCCTCCAGGCGTTCATCCAATTGATCGGTGGAAAGCGGGGCCGACAGGGCATTTGTTGCCGGCGTTGCCCGCGAAGAAAAAGCTCCGGCGAATAGGAGTAAACAGACTGTGAGTATGCGAAGCATGATTGGCGTTATACGCCCCCGAGCGAAATTGTTCAGGTTCTAATTTCCCCCGTAATTGAGGGGAATGACAATAGGTTTCTTTTCGGGCAACCTTTCAGCTGATTTAAATAGTGGCTCGGAAGATTGGACCAGAGCTGAAACTACGACTGAGGAAGCATGATGAAACAGAGTATTTATCAGCGAGGAATTTTGGCTGCGGGACTATTGATGGGGATTGCTGCATGTACGACGGCAGAAGAGAGCGTGGCTATCGATTGGCCGGAATACATGGCAATGCAGGATCAGCATTTTGAGCGCGTGCCGCAGCTTTGGGACGAGGCGCCTTTTGTTGGTAACGGGGTGATGGGTTCCATGATTTTCCAAACCTCGGAAAATCAATTGACCATCCAGATCGGCCGCGGCGATGTCCAGGAGCATCGAACCGAGTCGGGTAAGCACCAGGCGAATAATGTGCTTCCGGATTCCTCGCGTCTTCCGGTTGGCTATTTTACGCTCGATACCGTCGGAAAAATTGAAGACTGTGATTTGCGTCTGAACCTGTGGGATGCAGAAATTACCGGAACCATTACGACAGATCGTGGTGAACTGGAGATTCTGGCCTTTATTCATTCTGAGCGAAATCTGTTGGTCGTAAAAACCACGGCGGATTTAAAGGAAGCCGGGTTTTCCTATGCCTGGCATCCGGAAGAAGCGTTCTGCCCGCGGGTGAAAGGGAAGCGGAAGGGCGGCGGAGCATATCGTCCGTTATATGATGGAAATCCCGAGCCGGTTATTACAGAGGGCAAAGAAATCAGTACCTGTGTGCAGCCGCTGAGCGGCGGCGGTTTAACCGCGACGGTCTGGTCGATTGTTGAAAAGGGGAAGACCAAAACGCTGCTGGCCAGCGTGGGGCATACGTATCCGGAACTCAATGCGCTGGAGCTGGCTACGGCCGATGTGCAGTTTGGGAAGAAAGCATCGCTGGACAATTTATTGAAAACGCATCGTGTTTGGTGGAATACATTTTATCCAAAGAGTTTTGTCTCCTTGCCGGATGCCAAAATGGAGAGTTTTTATTGGGCGCAGAATTATAAGATGGCGGCGGCTACCAAGGGCGGGCAGGTGATTGCCGACAATCAGGGCGTGTGGATGCAGCCGGAAACGGGGTGGCCGGGCGTCTGGTGGAACCTCAATGTGCAACTGGCCTATTCGCATATGCTGCCGGCCAATCATCCGGAGCTGTCGGAAGGGCTGGTGAACAGACTGCACAAGTATCGCGATAACCTCGCAAAGAATGTGCCGGAGCATATGCAGCATGATGCTGCGGCCATCAACACGGTTTCGGGGCAGGAACTGATTTCGCCGGTGCGCGATCCGAGCATTCAATCGAGCCGCGGCGTCACGACCGGTAATCTGACGTGGGCGATGCACAATGCCTACATGCAGTATCGCTACACGATGGATGATGAAATGCTGCGCGAAAAGATCTTCCCGCTGCTGAAACGCTCCGTCAATTTTTACCGCCACTTCATGTTTGAAGGCGAAGACGGAATGCTGCACCTGCCGGAAACCAGCTCCCCGGAATATGGTGATGTCGAGGACTGTAGTTATGATCTCGCGCTACTGCGCTGGGGGTGTGAAACGCTGATCGAAATTTGCGGGGTTCTCGGTATCGATGATCCGCTGATTCCGGAATGGCAGAACATTCTGGATCATCTCACGCCGTATCCGGTGGATGAAACCGGTTTTATGATCGGGAAAAATATGCCGTATGCACGGTCGCACCGCCATTATTCCCATTTGATGATGCTTTACCCACTGGGCATGATGGACCTGGATGATCCCGCGCAACGCGAGCTGGCTTTGAAATCCGTAAAACATTGGCAGAGCTATCCGGATGCACTGGCCGGCTATTCCTATACCGGTTCATCTTCCATGTATTCCCTGTTTGGTGACGGCGAAACGGCAGAACAGCGCCTGCAGGATTTCTTTAATGACAAGCTGCTGCCGAACACGTTCTACAAAGAGGGGTCTCCGGTCATCGAAACGCCGCCGGCCGGAGCGCGATCCATTCTTGATATGCTGATCCAGAGCTGGAATGGAAAGATTCAGGTCTTCCCGGCCGTTCCGGAAAAATGGAAAGATGTTTCCTTTGCCAACCTGCGTGCGGAAGGCGCCTTTCTGGTGAGCGCGGTTCGTGAAAATGGACGTACCGTTTTTGTGTCGGTGAAGAGTCTTGCAGGAGAACCGCTACGCGTGCAGTCTGGTATGACTGGTGCGCTAAAGGTGACGGGTGTCGATCCATCTGTTGTAACCGATCTCGGAGGCGGTGTGGTGGAAGTTGATCTGCCGAAGGGAGCGACGGTTACGCTGTCGGCTATGGACTACACTGGCGATTTTGCCATCAAGCCGGTTGAAAAAACACTCCACGCCGATTGGCACTGGGGGGTGAAATAGAACAAATATTTACGAGGAAAGATGAATGCCAAACCTGATTAAGTCACTGTTGGTCGGACTGCTTATCGTACAGCGTGTTGTAGGAAACCCGGTCACAGTGGATTCGCTCGATGAGTTGATGCCGTATCTGAGTCAGGACAATGTGAATCTCGTCATGAAGCCTGGCGTCTACACCATTACGGCCGAAGATGCGAAGGCTGGGAAATTCGGCAGCGATACGTTTCAGGATTGGTGTAAAACGCTGCTGCCGTTTTCGGGGTCCGACAGCACGTATGACTTTACCGACGTGACCCTGAAGGTGGAGACCGGCGTTTTCCAATCCCTGGGAAAATTTGACATCTTTGAGCTGCAGACGACGGGCAATAACATCGTTATCAAAAATCTGAAGATTGAGGATGTCGGATCGGTGTATGATGCACCGACCAAAGGGGCGCTGGGGATTGTGATGGATGGATCGCACAACCGGCTGGATGGGGTGCATCTTTCGACGAAAGGCTCCTATCCCTACGGCTATGGCGAAGCGTTCGGCAAAGGCGGACAGAATGTCGTCCGGCATATGAAGCATTGCGGCATTCTGGTGCGCGGGTTATCGAACCACGTGAAGGACTGCACGATCATTCACCGCTGTTTCGGCCACGCCCTTTTCATGCAGGGGGCGGATCAGCCCGTGATTGAAGGGTGTTATATCGAGGGCGAAATGCGCGCCACGGATGACATGCTGGCGGAGAAGGGAACCGGTTCCATCGCCGACAAGGTGAACTTCATGACCTATTTCGGCTACCCGATTCCGCCGGGCTATGCCATGTGCACCGGCGAGGAGGGTATTCGGGCCTACGACGGCGGGCAGACCTGGATTGACGGAGAAATCATTAACCGCCGGGCCATGAACCCGACGATCCTGAACTGCACGGTGAAGAATATGCGCGGCGGGGTTACGCTGACGCATGCCGGTGGAAAAAAATATGTTAAAGGCACCACCGCCATCGGTTGCACCCGCGGGTTCGCGATCGGCTCCGGCGACATTGTGGATTGTTATGCCGACACGCAATACGGCCCGGCGCTCGGCGTGGACTATGATCGGGACAGCGGCATGAATGCCGAAATCACGCTGCTGCCGAATGAGGGGCCGGCGATCAACGGCCCAGGCTACGCCGCCTTTATTACCGGCAAAAATCATAACATCACCCTGAAAACGAAAGTCCCGAATCCGGACCAGAACCTGATGATCCGGATCGGCGGCAATAAACAGAATATTGGCAGTATCGGAAAGGTGAGTAACTATTCGGCCAGCGATATTGTGATTAACAACTATACGGCGCATCCGATTTTGCTGGGCGACCGCGTTGAAAATGTTTCAGGAATCACCGGCGGGCTGGTTACAGACCTTGGGAAAAACAACTCCATCAAGCACGAACCGGTTAAGCAACTGGAGATTGTGAATGAAAACCCGATTGCGTTGACCGCGGGTGAAGCGGTGGAATTTGAAATCGAGGTTCCAATCCCTGGAACCTATTTTCTGGACTATCAGATAACCGCGTCTTCCAATGGTTCCTTTTCCGTCACGGCTGATGGTGAAAAACTGGAAGAGGTATCTTTTACCGTACAAAGCTTGGATGCACCGGTTCGTTCTGAAAAACCCGTCGCTTTGAAAGTCGGGAAACAGATGCTTGGTATCAGCGCCAACCTGTCGGGAATGAAAATTCAAGGCATTGACTTTATTCTGGAACTGCCGGCCACGCCCGTGGTTCCTTTTTCGGAAGTGGTTACCTCGATGGGCGAATCGTTGGGCAAAACGCAGGATACCCATCTGACAGTCTTCCCGGGGCAGACGGTTTTGCTGGAACCGGAGCCGGACTTCGGCGGTACTTGGGTGTGGACCGGCCCGAACGGGTTTGTTTCCAATGATCGGAAACTCACCCTTTCGAATGTGCAGGAGAACCGATCCGGAACGTATACCGCATCGTTCACCAATGTGGGCGGCTATGAAACGGTGCAGCCCTTCGAAATTGCTGTGGTCGATCTGCTGACGATCGAGGTGGAAGAGGGCGCAACTGAGTTTGATATCGAGCTACCGTATCCGGGCATGTATGTCTTCGGGGCTCAGGTTTCGGCGGAATCGGCCGGTGTATTTGCGGTGGCGGTTAATGGCGTTGAGGTGGATCGGGTTGATTTTGAAGCGAGTTCCAGGGATTGGAAAACCGTCAGTTCCGGAACGCCGATCTATTTGAAAAGAGGTGCGAAAAAACTACAGCTGACTTCGGCTTCCTATGATTGGAAACTCGACTGGATTAAATTGAAGGCGGTCGATTTTGTCAGCCCCGCGGTCCTGCCGCTGGTCTATAACACCGGCGGGGATTCCCGTACGTTTTCGGGCGGCGTGCTGGACATCAGCGGCGAAGAGTCTGTGGATGTTTTTGTGGTGTATCAGAATCGCGGTTCGATGAAGGTCTTCGCCCAGCTCGACGGCGGTACGCCGCGGGCCTTGAACACGGCGCGGCTCAGCAGCTGTCAGATGCTTGCTACGGGAACCGGCATTTCCGGAACCACACTGAAGCTGTTGATCGACGGCGGGCGCAATGGCCTTGATCGGGTGGACGGCATTTATATTCTGAAGTCGCGCGATCCTTTTGCCCGCATCGAAGCGGAGAATTATGACGAAGCCAACGGAACCCGCCAGGAAGAAACGCGGGATGAAGGCGGCGGAAGCAACGTGGGCTCGATCCGCGACGGAGATTGGCTCAAGTTTGAAAATTTAAACCTCACCGAGGCACGGTATTTCAGCGCGCGGGTTGCCAATATTGCTTCCGGCGGATCGTTTGGTGTTCGGCTGGGTTCGCCGGATGGACCAAAAATAGCTACGGTCCGCGTGCCGAAAACCGGCGGGTGGCAGAACTGGGAAACGGTACAGGCATCGCTCGACGAGACCGGCGGGATTCACGATGTCTATCTGGTTTTCCGTGCTGAATCCATGGCCGGAAACCTCAACTGGATTGAGTTTTCTCCAGAATAGTTTAAAGGGAAATCGAGATGGAATAAAAAGGTCTCCGGTGTAGAACAAATGACGAACGGTTGGAGTTTAGACTTTTCACGGGGTCGTATGGGGTATCATAGTTTGCGCAGATGGATAGAGAGCCTAACTGGAGTTTTTCTTAAGAAAATGAAATCCCATGAAATTTTTACAGGAAGATCTGCTACATCACTTACAGCGGGAAGAATTCGCTGAGCTATACGCCTCGCTCATCCGCCGCAGCTATTCCAAGGGCGCTTTTATTTGCCACCCGACGAATGATGCAAACCGGATATTCATCATTGCGCGGGGTCGGGCCCGGGCTTATCTGGGCTACGAGGACAAAGAGTTTAATCTCGGGATTCTGAGCAAAGGCGACATCTATACTACCCACACGCGGGCCTACGTGCAGGCTTTGGATGAAATGGAGATCCTGATTACAGATGCCATGACCTTCAGGCGCAAGATGCTGGGTGATCCGGAGGTTGCAAAGTCCATGGTCGGGGTGCTGGGCAGTATGCTCAGTGCGGCATTCCAGATTATTGAGGGCCTCGCCTTTAAAGATGTCAACAGTCGATTAGCGACGTTGTTGGCTGGCGAAGCGGCTAATCATGGCATCACCAATGCGAACGGGGAGATCATTATTCAGATCGACCTTTCAGTAGAACAGATTGCCGGTCTGCTCGGCTCCACTCGTCAGACGGTGTCGACACTGCTCAATGACCTTTCGCGGCAGGGGCTGATCAAAAGACTGGATCGTGGCCGCTTTCTCATTTGCAACCTTCAGGGACTGGAAGCCATTGCCGCACCAACGCTTTAAATGCGCCGCTTTTGATACGTGGGGTTATGAATAAGCCACTTCGTCGCAGTAGTAACGGTCGCACCAGTCCTGAGCCAAACGTTTTTCGTGGATATAGTCTTCCAGCAGGTCGGCATTGTCCATGGGATCGCTGTTCATGCGGATGATCCTGCCGTAAACCAGCTCCTGATCGCCGCCGGGATTCGGTGCTGACGTCCAGGCCATTTCGGTTAGTGGCAGCTCCCCGATACCGACGGTTGCCAGCTCGGCCTGCTGCATGTAGAAATTGCGCATGTTTGAAGCATCGGTTTCGAGGTTCATGTAAACAACCGGATGAATGCCAATGAATTCGCAGAGATCGAGCAGGCCGGAGTCGACCTGTTCAAAGAGGGCTGGGTTTTTCTTTTCTGCCCTTTCCACATCGTCGGCGGCACGGCCCGCAAGGACTACGAGGATATCGCGTTTTATCAGTTCCTGGGCGAGTGGAATCAGTTCTGCGACGGGCGCAACGCCGGAGAGCAGAGCCGCGATACCGCGGATTCGACCGAACTCGAGCGATTTTAAGAATATATCGCCGTTATCCATGCATAATTTCCAAGGGTCTGTTTCGCGGAGCTCTCCATTCTGTACGACTGTGTTCATATTTTTCTCCTGTTCATTTTGGTGTTGATCTGGGCGGATTACCGTTATGTGGCGCCCATTCTGCCCCGTCAGGCCAGCGCCGTCTGTCGGCTGGCTGACAAAAACGAATAAAAAGAAAGGTGTATGAAATCGGCTTCAAAGGATAGGAGCTGCTGATTCCGGCTCAGCAGCGTTTCGGCAGCATGGAACCGTCGATCCATTTCCCATCGATCAGCGTTTCTTTTTGGATCGCGGGAATTCCGAAGTGTTGTTCAGTCAACTGAGAGACCAGGGTGCGAACCGCAGCGCGGCCGATTTCCTCCGGATTTTGGTCGATGCCGGCGTTAAGCGGGGTGTCATGAATGCTGAGCGTGGCCAGTCCGATATCGCTGGGAATATTATAGCCCAGATCATTAAGCACATGAAGGAGAGGCGGTCGTTCAGTAAGGATGGCATCGGGCTTATACCTGTTGATCCAGTTTTTGACATCGCGGATCTCAGTGTCGGACGTGTTGCCAGGGTCATCATTGTCCACTTTTGAAAAGAGAGGTGGCAGTTGCCGGCTTTTTGGAAGCGAATACTGAGCAAAGGTGAATCCGGCAGCAAACATACGGGTTGGAGAGCGATGCCCGCAGAATCCAATGCGCTGATAGCCTTTTTCGTGCATCTTATTGAAGGCCAGATAGGCATTGCGAACTTGCGCACTCGTGATTCGGTGTGCTTCCGGATAGGAGGTGCTGAGGCCGAATCGGACCGTCATATAGTCCTTCCAGGGAAATGTATCCCACCCGCCGGTCATATTGCCGCCGCCCAGTGAAGCAAGGATGATGCCCTGAATATTCCGGGTTTTAAAAATTGTATCCATCCGTTTCAGAGAAAGCGCACTGGTGGTGAATTCCTCTACATGAAATCCGAAATGCGCTGCAGCTTGAAGTGCGCCTTCCCAATAGAGTTTAAACTCTCGCTGAGCACGAAGTTGAGCAGGATTTTTAAAGGGGTTGATCCAGGCTAAGGTCGCATTTTTAATTTTTTCATGATTCTCCAGACGATAGTTGGACAGCGCGGAAAGCATGGGGTCGGGGTGCTCACGGTGACTTCGAATTTGACGTTTGAAAGCGGCTCGACCTGCAACATTGGCGTGGGCGCAGGCAGCTCCAGCGGCAACCTCGATGTTGGTGGCACATTGTCGCTGAACGGATCGAGTCTTGAAATCGACGGTACGCTCAATGGGGATGGCGTGACGTTTGCCACCGCCGCCAGCGTTTACGGCGAGTTCATCAACTACCCTGATGAAGCCTACGTGCAAACCGGCAGCGGCGACGTTCATTACTTCATTCATTATGCTGCGGATTCTGTTACGATCAACACCAATGGAACCTACGTGGCACCGCCTGCGATTGGATCTCCCATTCTATGGGATATCGGCAAAGCTTCAAATGCAAATAATATGCCTTCCGTTGCCTCCAATTTTACGGAAGCCGGGGTCTCGGAATATATTACTGGAGCAACGGTCTCAAATGTCGAGGGGGCGCAATCGATGACGGATGGTTTCATAACCGTAAATCTAAGCGCTTATACCGGGGTTAGTGTAAAGAATGGGGTCACATATACAGGTGCCGGTGCGTCAATCATTAGGGAATATGTTTATCTTAAGGACCAGAGCGCGGTTATTACGATTGGCGGACTGTCGCGCAGATTAGCTCCTAACACAGAATACTACTTATATATCTGGGGCAAGGGCGATGCCGCAACACAGAATGGAACCTTCTCATACGGCGGAGTGGATATAACAACTTCAACTGCTGATCCTCTTACCACCGATGCGTCGGAGTTTATGGCTAAGTTCAGTTTCACTACGGACGCAACCGTTGCCGACACGCTCGATGTCGATTGGACCATAATCAGCACATACACCGGCTTCAACGGTTTTGCGATCGTTGCGGCGGCTGATCCGCAGCCAACGGTCGGGGAGATATCAATTGATATTCTTTCGAGTGGAACGAACGCCGTATTAAGCTTCGCCACCGACCCTTTTGGACTCTATGGGGTTGAGATGAAAACAAGTTTGTCGGACAATTCGTGGAGTGATCTTGGCTTAGAGATTGATGGAACCGGTGGCATTGTGACCGTTACGAATGCGGTATCAGCGGATGTGGAGTTCTATCGCGCTTTTATTCAGGACTAGAATTATGGGGCTCTCCCGGCAGGTCCGAGAGAGTATTATCACCCATACATCTGTCCTTCCCAAACATTGGAATGCGTGGTTTGGTAACGGTTCCAATGGTTGGAACTCGCTTATCCCGGTTGAAAGGTCAGACCTTGGGCATTGCTAGCGAGTTCTCATCTCCGATGAACTGACAAAATCCGATCTGCCAGGGTGCAACCGACTCACTTCCGGGGACTGGAAGTGTGTTGTCGATCAAAACTTTAATTGAACCTTTTCTCTCCAACTCGTTCTGTCAGCTGGAAATGCGATGGAAATAGATGGGCCTTTTAGGCCGTTTCATTGCCGAAGGTGAACATACACAGCGTCCTCTGTTCGAGAACCGAAGTCGGCTCATTGTGTGGGGATTTAGTGCTGTTTTATGAGTATTTTGTTAAGGCACTGGGCGCTGGATTGTTTATTATGCCTAAATAGGAAAAGGTTCAATTTATATGAAAAACAGATCACATATTCCAAAGATTGGAACAATTACTCTTGTCGCACTGGTGTTTATCATGCTGGGAATATTCGGCGGTCCGCGGGCCGAGGCCCAGTCAATCTACATTAGCGAAATCGTTGCGGATAACGGCAACTCTCTTCTGGACGAGGATGGCGACAACTCGGATTGGATTGAATTATACAACGCGTCGGATGCCGCCGTGGATCTCACAGGGTGGTATCTGACCGACGATGAAACAGACCGCACTCAATGGCAATTCCCGGCGGTGCAGATTGATGCTAAAGGTTTTCTTATCGTTTTTGCATCGGATAAAGACCGTGCAGTGGCAGGGTCTGAACTGCACACCAATTTCAAGCTGAGTGCTTCCGGAGAACAGGTTGTCCTGGTGCAGGCAAATGGCACTGCCATCGAAGCTCATCTTATTTTCCCGGCATTGGAAGAAGATGTGTCATATGGGTATGGATTTGATAACAGCAGTTTAGAGCCGCTTATTATGCTTGATGCCGCGGTCTCCTGTAGGGCGCATATCCCCACGAGTGCATCCGATGCTGCCGGTTGGCGGGAGCTGGCATTTGATGATTCCGGGTGGTTGAGCGGCGTTACGGGAGTGGGGTATGAAACGGGGTCGGGCTATGCTCATTTAATCGGCCTGGATGTGGTCGCCATGCAAAACGTGAATGCAACGGCCTATGTTCGCGTTCCCTTCTCGGTGACGAATGTTGCATCGATGGCCTCTCTGACGTTGAGAATGAAATATGATGATGCTTTTGTTGCGTATATCAATGGTGTGCAGGTGGCCGCTTCGGAACATGCGCCTGAAACGTTGTCGTGGGATAGTGGAGCAAATGATAACCACGATGATGGAGAAGCCGTACTGTTTGAAGACTATGATATCAGCGCCATGAAAGGTGCGCTTCAGCTGGGCGCAAACGTATTGGCTGTTCATGGGTTGAATAAAGGAAATAACTTCTCTGATTTCCTGATATTACCACAAATCGAATACACGGTTGCTGATGGGGATTTGGATGCTTCTGCAACCGGATTGCTCGGTAACACTTCGCCCAATGCCGCCAACCTGGCAATTTCATATTTGGATTCGGTTGAGACGCCCGTCACCACCCCGGAGCGCGGGTTTTATGATTCCTCGTTTGATGTGACGGTCTCAAATGTGACGGCCGGTGCAACGATCCGGTATACCACGGATGGATCGACCCCGACTGAAAACAGCACGGAATATACCGGTCCGGTCACCATTTCGGAAACCACCTGTTTCCGTGTTGGCGCTTTTGTCGATGGCTGGCGCCCGTCCTATCCACGGACGGATACGTATATCTTTGTCGATGATGTGGCATCTCAATCTAAAACAACGGACTCGATCAATGGGCAGTCGTTGGAATTCGGAATGGATCAGGATGTCGTAAATACAACCTATACCGACGCGTCTAATCAGGTCGTCACCGTACAGGATGCCTTGAAAGCAATCCCGACCATTTCAATCACGAGCGATTATGACAATCTGTATTCCCCGGCTTCCGGGATTTATGTAAATCCCCTGCAACGGTGGGAAGTGCCGGCATCGGCTGAATTGATCAATCCCGATGGAAGTCAAGGGTTTCACATTAATGCGGGTTTGCGGATTCGCGGCGGTGCCAGTCGCCGACCGGCTCGCCCCAAACATTCCTTCCGGCTCTTTTTTCGCGATGAATACGGTGAAGGGAAACTCGAGTTTCCAATGTTTGGAACAGAAGGGGTAGGTGAATTCAAGAAGATGGATCTGCGCACGGCGCAGAACTATAACTGGGCATACAGCAAAGATTCGAGGAATACCTTTTTACGCGATGTCTTTTCCCGCGATACAGCCTCCGAGATGGGGCAGCCCTATACCCGCAGCCGCTATTACCACCTCTATCTGAACGGGGAATACTGGGGGCTCTTTATGACGGAAGAACGCCCCGTCGCGGACTTCGGTGCATCCTATTTGGGTGGAGACTCGGATGATTATGACACGGTAAAAGTCATTTCGTGGACCGACCCCGGCGCATATTCCATCGAGGTCACCGATGGAACACTGGACGCGTACCACCGGCTCTATTCAGCGGCCATGGCCGGTTTCGCGGATAACGCGGACTATTTTTCAGTCCAGGGGTTGGATGCCAATGGGGATTACGACGCAACGCAGGAAAAACTCCTCGATGTTGACAACATGATCGACTATCTGCTGATCATCTATCACATGGGTGCCTCCGATAACGGCATCACGAAGTTTATCGATAATAACGGCAAAGTGAACAACATTTACGCGCTCTACAACCGGGTCAACCCTGACGGATTCAAGTGGATACAGCACGACACGGAGCACGGACTGGACACCACGACGGACGCCGACCGTACCGGACCGTTCGACAATTCAAATTTTACGCAGCCGGAGTATTTCAACGCGCAGACCCTGCATGAAAAGCTTTCAGTGAATGAGGAATACAAAATCGCATTTGCGGATCGCGTGTATAAGCATTATTACAACGGCGGCGCATTGGCGCAGACCAACTGCGAGGCGCGAATGGATGTTCGGGCGGCGCAGATCGACCGCGCCATTATCGCCAATGCCGCCCGCTGGGGAAGCTCCTCCTGCGATCGCGACACCTGGGTCAATGCCGTTGCGACAGCGCGAGCATGGCTTGCCGGGCGTGCGGAAAACGTGATCGGCTATCTGGATACGGATGGCCTCATTCCATCGGTTGCGCCACCCCAGTTCAGTTTGAACGGTGGAAAGGTGACACAGGGGACAACGGTTAGTCTATCGTTGGCACCGCTGGTCGAAGAAGTGCCTTCAACTCCATTTTACGGTGCTCCGTTGGCCATTCCCGGCACCATTGAAGTGGAAGATTATGACCTTGGAGGACCGGGTGTGGCCTATTACGATTCAGACGCCAGCAACAATGGCGGCGAATATAGACCTTCTGATGGCGTTGACATCGAGGAGTGCTCCGAGGGTGGATATAATATCGGTTGGAGCGAATCCGGCGAATGGAGGAAGTACACGGTGGATGTCGCTGCGGCAGGGGACTACGAAATTACGACGCGCGTGGCCAAAAACAGTGGAACTTCAGCCTTCCATATAGAGGTTAACGGAGTCGATGTAACGGGTTCGTTAGAGGTGGAGGCGACCGGTAATTGGCAAAATTGGGCAGATATAACCACGACGGTTGGGCTTGCCAGTGGAGAACAGGTTATAAAGTTCGTGGTCGAGAGTTCGGGCTTAAATATAAATTACATGGCGTTCGCAGATCTTGGCACGGCCAATCTTCCCGTCGAGACTCCAGCACCCTCGGAGCCCACGGAGAGCTCCATTTATTTCACAACCGATGGCACCGACCCGCGCGCCATCGGCGGTAGCATTGCTGGATCTCCGTATGGTGGTGCAATAGTCATTTCTCGTCCCACTCATATCAAGGCACGGTGTCTAACATCGAATGGCGATTGGAGTGCTTTGGCTGAAGAGACGTTCTGGACAGCGGAAATTCCGCTGGCTGTCACCGAGCTGATGTACCATGCGCCGGGCGGCAATCCGCACGACTTTATCGAAGTTCGCAACATCTCGGCCGAGGCGGTCACGCTCAAGGGTTATAAACTCGACAATGCAATCGATTTCAAATTCAAGAATGCAGCCCAAACCAGCCTCGCTCCGGGTGAGTACCTCGTGGCGGTGGACGACATCGACGCGTTTAACTCCGCCTATGCTTCTGAAGATATCAATGTAGCAGGCGAGTATAGCGGCGACTTTTCTAATGGCGGAGAAAAGGTCGATCTCGAATTTCGGGATAACGATCTGGTTTCATTCACCTACGACGATGCGCGCAACTGGCCGCAGGCCGCCGACGGGGCGGGGCACTCGCTGGTTCCGCTCGATTCAGCCATCGACGACGAAGAAACCGGCTCGCTCGATTATGGGGGCAACTGGCGGGCCAGCACCTATGCGGGTGGTTCCCCCGGAACTGCCGATCCGGAGTTCAGTATTGCGGTGGTGCTGAATGAAATTTCAGCGCATACCGATACGGGCCTGGCCCCGCCGTACGATTCAAACGATAAAATCGAATTGTACAACAACTCGGCTTCGTCGGTGAACATCAGTGGCTGGTATCTGAGCGACTCGCTCGATAACACCACCAAGTGGCAGATTCCCGACAATACCACCATTTCGGCAAATGGGTTTGTCGTGTTCGATGAAACCGACTTTCATTTTTCCGATACGAATGGATTCGGGCTGAATAAGGCTGGCGAACAGGTCGTGCTGTCGGCGTCTGATCGCGTGGTGGATGCCGTGCGCTTCAAAGGGCAGGAAAACGAGGCCTCCGGCATCTCGTGGGGCCGCTATCCCGATGGCGATGGCGACTGGCTCACCACGGTTCCAACCCTTGGAAATCCGAACGAGCCGGTTGCTTCCAGCGTTCGGATCAGCGAGCTGATGTATCATCCCGAACAACCCGGCAATGACTACGAATATATTCAGATCGAAAATGTCGGCAGTGCACCGCACACATTTGAAAACGAGGTCGGGACCTATCGGATCGACGGTGGCGTTGAGTTCACCTTCCCGGCCGGAACCACGTTGCCGGCTGGCGAAAAACTCTGGATTCTCTCCTTCAACCCGACTAACATCGTGAAGTTGAATTTGTTCTGCGCGGCGTATGGGCTGAATGCTGCCAACGAAACCATTCTGGGTGGCTACAGCGGTTCGCTCTCAGATCGCGGCGAACGCGTTGCCATCGAACGCCCGCAGGATTCGGACGATCCTGCGTTCCCGTTGGATGTTTCATGGGTGGTTGTTGATGAACTCTTCTATTTCGACCAATGCCCGTGGCCCGTGAGCGCGGATGGCACCGGCTATCCGATTATTCGCACCGGACTTAATACGTGGAATGTGCCCGTAGACGCCGATGTCGATAATGACCAATTATCCGATTATTGGGAATATATGTATTTTAAGGAGCTGGTTGATCCATTGGATGACCCGGATTTCGACCTGCAGAATAACATGGAGGAATATATCGCCGGAACCATTCCAATAGATTCAGCGTCCTATTTCGCCATCGAAGCCATGCAGATGTCTACGATCTATTGGACTCCGGTGGAAGGTCGAAGATACACGATATCCCGATCATATGGCCTCAACGAAACGTTTGAAGATATCGCCACAGTTACCCAAAGTCCTTTTTTCGATACCACGGTGAACCCAGAAAATGCGGCGGTCTTTTATCGCATAACAGCAGAGTTAGAGGCCGAATAGCGCGAGAGGTGAGGGGGACTTGGACCCTCGTAAGCTCAGTGTTCCGTCTCTGAACGCGAGAAAGCCTGGACGCGCTGACGTTCTTCTTCTTCGCTGCGGAACTGTATTTTTTTCCAATCTCTGGATTCAGATGCCGAGAGGCCGCTGATGTGTTTCCGATATTCGGAAGGCGTTGCGCCGGTGGCCTGTTTGAAGGTGTTGGCAAAATACTGGCTGGTGCCGTAGCCGCATTCAAAAGCGATGTCGATGATCTTGATGTCGGTTTCGCGCAACAGCGTTTTTGCATGTTCCATGCGGATGCGGAATAAATATTCCATGGGCGTACTTCCGGTCAGTTTCTGGAACACCTTGCCGAGCTGCGTGCGCTGGATACCGCAGTGGTCGGCCATTTCGGCCAGCGTCCAGTGCTGGTCGCAGCTCGCGGGCAGGCTGGCAATGAGGGCCTGCACGCGCTGTTCGGAATAGGTATGGGCGCCGGCCGCAACCACCTCTCCGGAAACAATACGTTTAAGTTCAACAAGAATGGCCCGCAGCAGGGTGCGGGAATGGGCATCGCGCATTTCGTGGGTGCTTTGCAACTCGCCGATCAGGGTGGGCATCAGGCTGCGCAGAGCGGGCGTGGCGGGAAAACTATGATGTTTGCTCTTGGAAAAAACCTTGCTTAAAATATCCATTTCCTCCCGGCTGAATCCGAAGGTTTCGGGGAAATGGAAGCTGGTTTGCGGGGTGGGATAGTCTTTTTTCAGGTGGAAGAGTACGTGCCAGATCGTGTTGTCGGGTTCTTTTGGATTGACGCTGCCGTGTACCTGCCACGGCAGGGTGAAATAAATGGAGCCCGACTCAACTTTTTCAGGGACCCCTTCGGCCATCCATTCCATCAGGCCCTTTTCGATGTACGTGATTTCCATGCCCCGGTTTTTATGGGGAGCCAGTTCCGAGCATTGGAAACGTCCATAGCTGATAATTTCATTCATACTTATCTTTCTGATTAATGTATAAAATATACCACCGTAGATCTTGACCGACAAGCTTTGTGGAATCGTGTTTTGTGGTGCTATCAATCGAAAACCAAGGAGAGATACTATGAGTGCAGATAAAACATGGATCACAAAACTTCCAAAGGTTGGAATTCGCCCAACCATCGACGGTCGCTACGGCGGCGTACGTGAATCCCTTGAAGGTCAGGTTATGGCTATGGCTGAAAATGCAGCCAAACTGATTAGCGAAAACCTGAAATACCCGAATGGCGAGCCGGTCGAATGTGTGATTGCCGACACCTGTATCGGGGGGGTGGCTGAATCCGCTGCCTGTGCAGAAAAATTTGATGCTGAAAACGTGGGCGTCTCTCTGACGGTTACTCCGTGCTGGTGCTACGGCTCCGAAACCATGGATATGGATCCGCTGCGTCCCAAAGCAGTCTGGGGCTTCAACGGTACCGAGCGCCCCGGTGCGGTTTATCTGGCGGCCGTACTGGCTGGCCACACCCAAAAAGGACTTCCCGCCTTTGGAATCTATGGACGCGATGTCCAGGACGGTGGCGACACCACGATTCCTGACGATGTGAAAGAAAAAATGCTTCGTTTCACCAAGGCCGGTCTGGCTGTTTCCATAATGAAAGGTAAATCCTATCTCTCCATGGGCGGTGTTTCGATGGGGATTGCCGGTTCCATTGTGGACCAGAACTTCTTCGAAGATTATCTCGGTATGCGTGTTGAAGCCATCGATCTGATGGAAATGCATCGTCGCATTCGTGACGGCATTTTCGATCAGGAAGAATATGTGCAGGCACTCGCCTGGGTGAAAGAAAACTGTTCTGAAGGTCACGACCCGAATGGCGAATCCACCACGCGCTCCCGCGAACAGCTGGACAAAGAGTGGGAAACATCCGTCAAAATGGCGATGATTGCCCGCGACCTGATGTATGGAAATGAAAAGCTCGATGAGATGGGCTACAAGGAAGAAGCGCGCGGGCACAATGCTATTCTTTCCGGTTTCCAGGGACAGCGCCACTGGACGGATGCCGAAGCTAATGGCGACTTTATGGAAGCCATTTCCAACAGCTCGTTCGACTGGAACGGCATTCGTATGCCGCGCCTGATGGCCACAGAAAATGACTGTCTGAACGGCGTTCCGATGCTCTTCAGCTATCTGCTCACCAACAACGCTCAGGTCTTTGCTGATGTTCGTACGTACTGGAGCCCCGATTCCATCGAGCGTGTCACCGGTCATAAAGTTGACGGCGTTGCCGCCGGCGGACTGATCCACCTCATAAACTCCGGTTCAGCATCGCTGGACGGCAGCGGGGAGCAGTCCGACAACGGTACGCCTGCAATGAAGCCTTTTTGGGACATTACCGAAGAGGAAAAGCAGGCCTGTCTCGATGCCACCACCTGGCATCCGTCGGTCACGGAATATTTCCCGGGCGGCGGCTGGTCTTCCAAGTTTACCACCAAAGCGGGTATGCCCATCACCATGAGCCGCGTTAACATTGTTAAAGGCCTTGGTCCGGTGCTGCAGATTGCAGAAGGCTGGACGGTTGAGCTCCCCGATGATGTGCATGCGAAGCTCGACGACCGCACCAACAACACCTGGCCGACCACCTGGTTTGCTCCGCGCATCACCGGCAAAGGCGCCTTCACCGATGTTTATGAAGTGATGGCTAAATGGGGCGCCAATCATGGTGCATTCAGCTACGGGCACATTGGTGCTGATCTGATCACGCTGGCTTCCATGCTGCGCATCCCGGTCTTCATGCACAATGTGGAAAACGGCGATGTCTACCGCCCAAGCGCCTGGAGTTCGTTCGGAACTGAAGGACTCGAAGGCGCGGACTTCCGTGCCTGCGAAACCTATGGTCCGATTTACGGATAGGGCTTGTAAAGCCAACGTGTATATAAAAAACTGAATACCATTTGTTGCCTCGGCTGTGTTGGCCGAGGCAACGGATTATTTATATAGGGGGAATCTATGAAAAAATCAGAAAATGACATACCTGTTGTTCCTAAGGGCTTATTGGTGACATTCGTTCTCGTGACGATCTTGTTTCCGTTATGGGGCTTTGCCAACGATATCACCAATCCGATGGTGGCAGCCTTTAAGAATATTCTTCTGATCAGTAACTTTGAGAGTTCATTGGTTCAGGCGGCGTTTTATGGAGGCTACGCTCTGATGGCCATCCCCGCTGCGATTTTTATTAAAAAGTATTCATATAAAAAAGGAGTACTGATTGGGCTGGCGCTCTATTCGATCGCCTGTCTGATGTTCATTCCCAGCGGAATGGCTATGTCCTATCCTCTCTTTCTGCTCTCTTATCTAATTATGACGAGCGGGCTTTCATTTCTGGAAACGACTGCAAATCCTTACATCCTTTCCATGGGAGACGAGCGTACGGCAACGCGTCGTCTGAACTTGTCACAGGCCTTCAATCCGATGGGTTCAATCACCGGGATGTTTGTTGCGAGTATGTTTATTCTGGCCGCGCTGAACAGCACATCTGAAACCGGTCGTCGGCAGATGAAAGAGCTTGCTGATAATGGAACGCCAATTTATCTGCAGGAAGTAAATTCCCAATTGGATACCGTTGCGGATTTGACTACTGTAACGAGCGAGCCTGAATGGCAGGAAAGCAAAAAACTGGTGAAGAAGGCGGGCGCACTCGCTGGTGCACTTCAGAAGGGAACATTCCTGCTGGATAATAAGAATGCGGCTGATGCTGAAGCGGTTCAAACCGCGATCGCCGCTCAGCCTCAGGGTAATAAATTTAAGTCTGCAATTGAAGCCGTTGCGGTTGTAATGCAAGTTCGTGAGCAACCTGCCCCCACCAAAGCTGAAGCTGAGCGGAATGAGTTATTTGTTGATGGTCGCGGGCTCGAACTCACATTAGCGCTGAACGAAGAAGCTCCGTTGCTCGCTAAGGCTGATGAGCAAAGTTGGAAAGCTGCTGAAAAATCATTAGACCAAGCGGTTGCTCCGGCAGCAAAGATAAAAGCTGCGATGGATTCTGGCGACACTTCTGAAATGGCCGCAATCCCAAGCTTGCTTTCGAACGTAAAAACAGAGCTGGAAGCCGCACAGAAAAATCTTCAAAGTATTCCTTCTGCGAGCTTGCAGGCACACCAAAAAGAGGCTGCCGAAAGCCTCAATACGATTCAAAAATCAGATTTAGGGATTGTTTCAACCCCTTATGCTTTAATGGGTGGATTTTTGATTATCGTACTTGGGATCTTTGCCTGGAAGTTGCCGAAAACTACAGAGGGAGAGCATGGAGGCGATGTCGAGGGGCTGGACCTTAAAGGAACTTTGGGGCGTCTATTTCATAACAAAGCATATCTTGAAGGTGTTGTTGCACAAACCTTTTATGTCGGTGCTCAGATCATGTGCTGGACTTTCATTGTGCAGTACGGTGAGCTTGAATTGGGATTATCTAAATCCACTGCTCAGAATTGTAATATTCTGGCGATGATTATTTTCGTTTCCAGCCGTTTCATCTGTACCTTCCTGATGCATTACATCAGTTCTGGTGCACTGCTAACGATTCTGGCATCGGGAGCCATCCTGCTGACTACCGGAACCATCTTCGTTGAAGGCTACGCAGGACTCTACTGTCTGATTGGTGTTTCCGCATGTATGTCGCTGATGTTCCCGACCATTTACGGAATTGCTCTGGATGGATTGGGCGACGATGCCAAGCTGGGGTCAGCCGGATTAATTCTGGCTATTGGCGGTGGATGTATTATGACTCCGTTGCAGGGGCGTATTATCGATCTTCCAGCCCTAGACCTCGGCTTCGCCGAGCTGGCCAGTGTGCGCGCCTCGTTTGCGCTTCCGCTGATTTGTTTCATTGTTATTGCACTATACGGATGGCGTACCTTTAAAATCCACCGTGTAGCTAAATAAATTCATGTGTGCGCAACCGGGAATTCCGGTTGCGTTTTATTTAATTTGAGGAACGAAGATGCTTAAAGGAATAAACCCGATTGTCAGCCCTGAGCTGTTGAAAATATTAGCTGAGATGGGTCATGGAGACGAGATTGTGCTGTCCGATGCCCACTTTCCGGGCCATACGTTTTGTCCAAAGAATGTGCTGCGCGGTGATGGCCTGCAGATTCCAGATCTGCTGGAAGGAATCATTCCGCTCTTTGAGCTCGATTCCTATTCCGATCCGCTGATCATGATGGCCGCCGTGGAGGGCGATGAACTCGACCCGCAGGTAGAGGTCGAATATATGACTTCGATTCGGAAGGCCGCTCCGTCGGCGCCGGATCCGGTTCGTATAGACCGCTTTGCTTTTTATGACCGTGCCGAGAAGGCGTATGCCTGTGTGGTTACGGGCACTACGGCAAAGTATGGGAATATCATCCTCAAAAAGGGGGTTACCCCAGTCGGGTAGCGCATCAGCTTTGCGGTTTTCTGACAAAGGCGTATGCTGCGGTCAGTTGGAGGAATGAATGAAAACTGATCCGCAGGAGTCGGCCTATCTGCTGAAATGCATGATGGATAATATGTCGGACATGATCTATTTCAAGGATCTGAATTCGAAATTCATTATGGTGAACAAGGCAACCGCTGAGTGGCAAAATGGCTGTCAGCCGGAAGATATGGTTGGAAAATCCGATTTCGATTCATATTCGGATGAGGATGCCGCCCGAATGCGGGCCGACGAGCTGCGCATTATGAAAACCGGTGAGCCCCTTTATGGACTCGAGGAGGGGGAAACCTGGAAAGACGGGACCCATGCCTGGGTTTCAACCACCAAAATGCCGCTACACGACCAGAACGGCGCAGTAGTCGGCATCTTCGGCATCTCCCGCGATATCACCGATCATAAAGAAGCTGAAATCCGGGCCGCAAAATTTGCCGAAGAAAATCGCCGTTTCCGGGAAGAATTAGAGAACGATCTGCATATGGCCTCTCAGCTGCAGAAAACATTTTTCCCAACGTCTTATCCTGTTTTTACTTCTCCTGATACTGACGCGGACTCTGCCGTGGACTTTTATCATCTTCAGCATGCTGGGGGCGTGATTGGCGGCGATTTGTGCTCGATTCGTAAATTATCGGATTCCGAGGCGGGTATCTTTCTCTGCGATGTCATGGGGCACGGAATCCGCGCCGCGTTAGGAACGAGTATTGTTCGCGCCGTTGTTGAAGAGATCTCGCAAAAGAATAAAGATCCGGGGCGCTTTCTGACGCATATGAATCAGGTGCTGATGCAGCTCTTCAGGCAGGATGATATGTTCCTGTTTGCAACGGCCTGCTATATGGTGCTGGACTTAAAATCCGGTATGGTTCGGGTTGCAAATGCCGGACATCCGCTGCCGATCATGCTCGAGGCCGGCCGCAGCGGTGCCGAGGCGATCACGGAAGATGCATCGTTCGTCGGACCGGGCCTGGCCATTGCAGAGGACTCATCCTATAAGACTTTTGAGCGGTGCATACAGCCCGGTGATGCAGTGTTAATGTATACCGATGGCATTAACGAAGCGGTGGATGTCAGTCAGGAAGAGTATGGCGAAAAACGTCTCATGCAATCCGCTATGAAACACATGCAGCTTCCGTTGCCCGAGCTGTTTGCTTCAATCTACACCGACGCAAAGGAGTTTTCTGCAGACAACACGTTGGATGATGACGTCTGTTTGGTCGGCTTCCGGCTGGCAGGAACCCTGGGCTGATTGGGTTATGTTTCCCAATAAAGGGTTATAAAATCTGCGCCGTTTTTACCTTTTCCAAGGTTTGGAAAAATCCCTTTGCACCAGTTCATACGCATTTTTTGTTGAGTTTAAACCGGTGGGGTGATTAGTTATTCCGCTCTTGTTTACAACAGGAATGCCCGGATGGTGAAATCGGTAGACACAAGGGACTTAAACTCCCTCGGCCATTGCGGCCATGGCGGTTCAAGTCCGCCTCCGGGCACCACTTAAAACCCTACTATTATTGACTAATAGTGGGGTTTCTTTGTTTTTGGATAGTTTGGGTGTGTCGCCTTGTTTCGTGGCTTATCGCGGCCTTTCAGGTCGAGTTAAGCCACGATTAGCCACGAAAAAAAATAAAGGGACCCGTTGTCCCTTCGATCAAGAAACCCCTTTTGTGAAATAAAATTTTCAGGGCTATACCCATATTGATATACAGCCCCCCGTCGAACTCGCCGACCCCCGCCCCCCGGTCAGCTCCCAACCTTGCCGCCGATCCTTCCGCACCCGTGGAAGCTGGGGAACGAGTCGGCTAAGATGTTGCCAGGAATGCGAATCAAACAGACTTCCCATGATTCATGATAAAGACAAATTAAAAGGAACGTTAAAAATAGTCAAATACCGCTTGTCTTTTACCCCTGCAAAATCTACGTTTCCGGGCATGGGAAACACCGACCCTTTAAATTTGTCGTTTAACCAAAAGGAGCAAGTGCAATGAAAGCCATCATCTATACACGCGTTTCAACCTCCGACCAGAAACCGGAAAACCAAATCCGGGAGCTGAAAGCCTATGCGGAAAAGCAGGGATGGGAAGTGCTGGAAGTCATCAAAGACAAGATGAGCGGAACCAAGGCCGCCAAGGATCGCCCCGGACTAAACAAGGTTATGAAGCTGGCCGCACAGCAACAATTCGACGTGCTCCTGTTTTGGAGCCTCGACCGCCTAAGCCGTGAAGGAACCCGGCAAACGCTGGGCTATCTGCAAACTCTATCCGAGCGGGGCGTAAAGTGGCACAGCTACAGCGAAGAATATTTAAGTAGCTTGGGAGCCTTCGCCGATGTGGTGGTATCCATCCTTTCCACGCTGGCGAAGCAAGAGCGTATCCGCATATCCGAACGCACCAAGGCCGGATTGCAACGCGCCAAAGCCGAAGGCAAAACCCTTGGCCGCCCCGAAGGCAAACAAACACAGAAGACCATCGACCGTATCCGGCTCGTTAAGCAGCTACGCGCCGAAGGATACAGCTTCACGAAGATCGGCCAGCAACTAGGCATTACGAAGCAACGCGCTGCACAGCTTCACAAGATGGAGGCCGCCTAGCTTTACCGGAGGAAATTCGGAGAGGAGAATAGTTCCAAGGTCTGGAAAATGTTAGGGGGAATTATTTATCGACCGGTTCAAAGCCTTCGGGAAGAGGGCGGGCAAGAGGAACCAACGCCCTCCGCCTCCGGCACGTCTCAAGAGTTGTGTTGACGGTGTAGTGCCATCCAAACGTCTTTCCGTCTAGGTTGTATAGGTAGGACACTGCATAGTTTTGGGAATCGGTTGCGCTCACCTGCCAACCAATGATTTCGATGTGTCCGGTTTTAGACTCAAGATATGTCTTTGCATATTCTTCCGTCGTTTGTCGACCGTATTCACTGAACCCCCATTTTCTGTTTCTGGCTATATTCACAGCTTTTTCGGCAAGGGGTATTTCTTCCGTTTTTGTACCTGTCATTGGCATAACCTTGCCAGTCCAGTTATCGCGCTGAACCATTCCTTGTACGGTGTCGTAGCGATTAATCAGGCAATACGATCCTGCAAAGATCAGCACGCCGATGGTGACGGTTAAACAATATTTGGTTGAATCTTTCATATCCGTAGCTTACCCCGTCCAAAGATTGGAACGAAAGCGTACACGGCAACGGGCGAAACTTGAAGCGGAAACCCTGCCTAGACTTCCGGCAATAAACAAACACCTCTTTGCTCGTTGTGATATTCCCGGTATTGCCAAGAGCCGTCCGGGCCGTAATCGAAGAAAAGATATTTGCTGCCCTCTTGGCTGCCATCCTCTCGGCATTTCTGGACAAGAAATCTTGCGTCGTGCTCCGTTTCCCATCGGGCAAGCTCTTCGCCGTCGCCTTTGTTCCGGGCTTCGTCCATCGCCTCGCTTTTCTCCCGGTTGCGCCAGACACAAAGCACGTTGTCGGCATTGTCCGTGATGGCCTTCGATCCAGAAACCGAATGTTTCATAGGCGGGTTCTTGCTGGCCGGGTGCCGGGAATCCGGTTTCCGGCTATGGGCCACCAAATGCACATGCACGTCAAACCGCTTGGCAAAGGCTTGCAGCCAGTTCATCAGCTCTTTGGATGTTTCCGCCTGCTCTTCGTTTATGTCGTCAATCCGCATCAAGGAATCAATAAAGAAGTGTTGCACCCCGTACTTTTTTGCCACGTACTCGAACAGGGCCAGTGTTTCGGCAATGGTTGCACCTCCGACCCGGTTGAAAACGAAAAAATATTTATCCATCCACTGAATCGACTTATCGAAATATTTCCGCGTCGGCTTTGTTGTTCCGATAAGCTGCCGCATCATATTCTTAAACGTCTTTTTCGGCTTCATTTCAAAGGAGGCAATGCAGGTTTTCTTTCCCTGCAATGCGAAGTTTAAAGCGCAATGGCCCATGCAAACCGTTTTGCCGTCGCCACTGTATCCCTGCCACACCGTCACCTCTCCAGGGCGAAACCGGAACGGCAGCCGCCACGGGGTTTCATCGCCGGGAATCACTCCGTCTACCGGGAAAAACTCTTCCCAAATTTCCTGTTTAAAATCCGAAGGCCGCCGAAGGTCTGCCGGATCTGCATTGCGGGCATTCTTGAACAGCGGATAAATATCAACCCCGGCCAAAGCGCAACCGTTCGCGTCTTTGTGCGCTTGCGGGAAATCAACCTGCATACACTTTTCCGCGCCCAACCGGGGAAGGATTGCCGCCGTTGCCAGCCGCCCGGATTCATCGGCATCCAAGGCCAGATAGATTTTGCCGACCGTTTCCAGCCAGTCCGTGTCATGCTCCAACCATCCATTGTTTGGATTGTCGGCGTGCAGCGGGTCGCCCGCGTTCTTGGCAAACTTCGCACCGTATGGAACCGATACGGCATTGAAGCCAAGATCGGCCAGCGTGAGCGCGTCAAGCTCGCCCTCGGTAATGGCAAGCTCATTCGGTATCGTGTCTTCCGCAAAGATTGCTTGCTGCCCCCATAGCAGCATCGGCTTTGCATCCTTCACCGCCGCCTTGGTGAACATGTTCGATTTATTTTCCACGTCCCGGCACTTCACAAGCTCCAGTTCGTTCGCCTGATTGTAAAAGGGGAAGATAACAAAATGCTGTTCCACGCCCGTGTCCTTGTCCTTTCGTATGTACTGGCCGACCCGATAGAGCGAAAGCGTTTCCGGCGATATGCCGCGCTCTTCGACCAACCACTTCCAAACCTTGGAACCTTTCGCCAGCGGTTGCAGCAGCCAAGAAAGGTCTTGGCGTTCGCCCGAAGGTTTGGCCGTTGCAGCGCCACCCGTCACGCGCTCCCACTTGCTTTCCGGCGAAGCCTTGCGCTCTTTACGCTCCGGCTCTCCAAGGTTGTAGTGTTCCCGGATCTGCCCCAAGGCCGTCTTGAAATCCACCGAACGGCAAGCCATCCATAAATCAATCAGGCTGCCGCCACCGTCGCCGCTCTGGAAATCCTTCCACCGTCCAACCGTTGCCCCGGTCAGGTCGATAATCAACGAGCCGCCCTTTCGTTTATCCTTCGGCGAGGCGTTGTGTATATCGCCGACCGTCCAACGATTCTTTACCTTCATCCCGGCGGGAAGCAGAAAAGAGCAAACCTCTTCCGCCCGTGCGTTCAAATGCTCCTTGATTTGCCAAAGCTCCATGCTCTCAATCCTCGTTTTCCGTTTTGTGTTGCTTCCGTGCCCGCTCTTCCGCCAGCCGCTTCAATCGTTCCGCCTGTGATTCTTCGCCCTCCGGACGATCCATCAAACGGGCACTGATCGCCGCCCGCGTGGCCTCTTCATCGGCTAAAGTTTGCGCGGCGTTTTTTTGTGGAAATCCCCGGCTTCCATCTTTCTTTCCGCAAGACCGCCGTAAATACTTCTCAAACTCCCGCACCGGGAACCGGATCGAACCCGCCCCGGCAAGCTGCCGCTCAAAGGCCTCCACGGCCTCGGCCACATCGCACCCAGGGCAAGCCGCAAGTGCCCGCTGGAACTCGAAATCCTTCACCCGCAGGCAATCTGTATGCGCTGATTTGAACCGCTCGAAAAGATCATGGGGGAACCCATCCGGGGCGGGGGTAGAACCTATTCCTTCTTCCTTCTTATTCTCTTCTTCATCTTTAGATTCGGCATTCGGGCGGCAATCGTCTCGGCGTTCCGCTCGGTAATCGGTTCGGCATTCGTAGCTGTCCGGGTCTTGGAAACGCCAATAATTGCAGATGGAAACAACAACCCCGCGTTCGGCATTCCTTGTGGTAATCATCCCGGCATTCCGCAGGGCTTTCATAGAATTTTCGCATTGGGTCAGGGAGTAGGTCGCTTTTCGCCAGCCGATTTTCCAATGCAACGCATTTTGAATTTCCGGGCAACTGGTAAGCAGCTCGCCCCGTTTCAAACGCTTGCCATCCTGCCAGAACGCTTTCCGCAGCAGGTAATCCCATATCTCCCGCGTGTGGGGCGGCATGTGTGCAACCTCGCTATCATCGATGCAACGCGCCTTGAGATAGTACCCGCCCCGGATCGGTTCACTCATGGCCGACCGCCTTTCCGCCGGGACAGCCTGCACAAGAAGAGAACAGGGGTGAGGCCGACACGCTGGCCGCCTCGTTCCTTGCCGCGCTCCTATCGCTCTTGCTGGCTATACTAAAACGCATTCCTGAAACTCCATTTTGAAAATTAATTTCCTGCCGCCGAACCCATAGCTTTCTTTTTCCCTGCTCCCATGCCGTGCCCGGACTGGGTTCCTTGTTTTTATACGGCTCTATATTTCACGGTCTTTATAAGTAGAAAATATATTTCCTGCCCCGTATCCCACAAAAAAAACGCGCCGCGCCAAACCCCGCCCGGCTCTATGTCCGCCGTATCCGGTCGCAAATCTCCGCTGCCGTCAGACCATCGGCCTTAAGCTGGGAAATGATCATTACCCATGCCGGGCTGCCGCCGACACAATCACGCTGTAACCCTTCGATTGCTGCCGATGCTGCACTGATTCCCAACCCGGCCACATTGAAAGCAACGGCCTTCTGTGTGTCATACCTCGCCTTGGCGGGAATGCAGCTTGCGGCATAAGCTCCCTCTTCAATCAAAGCCAGAATCGAATCATCATCCGCACCCGCAGCCCTGTAACATTCCACGATTCGCCCCGCGCCGTTTTGTGTTCGCAGTTCATCCAAACCAACAACCACACCCGAAAACTCTTCAAACCCGATTTCCTGTCGCACACGATCCAGCTTTACTTTCATCCGTTCTCCTTCCGCCCTGTTGGGGTGTTGATTAAAATTCATCTTCCGGCACCGGAATTCGTACGATTCGCCCGCGCTTGATCGCCTTAACCTCGCCCATCTCAATCCAACGCTGCACTGTCCGAACCGTACATTTCCAGCGGGCGGCATATTCTTTTTGGGAGAGTAGTCGAACGGGCTGCCCGGTCGGGCTGGGTGCATGGGTTTTCCCATCAAGCACACCCAGGGCAACCGGGATACAGTCAGGAGAAACCGACGGATCGGCGGCGAGTAGTGTAGAAACAGCGGATTTAGTCGCGGCATTCATAGTCCCACCTCCCACGTTTTAATTTCCAGCTCTTGGGCAATGCGTTCTTTCAAATCCTGTTCAGGGGTTGCCCGTCCGGTTTCGATTCGGGATATGGCCGCTTCCGAACAGCCGACCCGTTCCGCCAGTCCATGCTGGGAAAGCCCTTTGAGCATCCTTGCCGATTTCATGATTCTTGATTTCATCGCTGCACCTGCCGTTTTTTCTCTTCGTCAATCGCGGGCAAAAAATAAACCCATCAAAACGCATTCCGCGCTCTGATGGGTTATTCATTTATAGGATTCTTGTCGCTCTACAAGAGGCTCAATCCTGATTCAGCCGCATCCGTTGTGATCCCTCTCAATTCTGGATAAAATCGTTCTTGTTGTAGTAATAATCCGATCCCTCCGGTTCACCATCTTTGAGGTAACCAAGTGATTTCCCTTCCCTCCGAAGATATGAATCAAAGTTAAGTCCACCGTCAGCAAAAACATATTTACCGTCTTGCTCGATCAATTCGCCCACGCTCAACAGATAACTCACAATGTCTTTCTTTCGCCCCATGTGTAGTCCATGTGGTTGCCTTGATATTGAGCCGTCCGCATTAGTTCGGCGATAAATCATATCGTCGGATTCTAGTCCTAGCTCTCGCGCTGTATTTTCTCGCACAACCTCTGCCCGCTTTTCGATAATCAAGCGCTCCTGCTCATCGGGTTTAACCAGCTCGAACAATTCAGCATCGCGCCCGCAATGGCTACCGCTTTCAACTGTTTCGACCAGCCACTTCTTACCATCCGCAAATTCGGCAATGAAGCGCACCCGCTCAAGAATGTTTTGCCGGGCGGCATCGTTGAACATTTCGCCCTTCACAAACGGAACGGATTCAATCATCCGCTCGGCAATGTCCGCCCCGGTCAATCTCTCTACTTCCGCCACTACGCGCCAAAGGGCGGTTTCTCCTATGCCCGGATTTAAACGGTTGCCGCTGCAAACATCATCCCGGATAAAGTCGTAAAGTTCCTTTAGCCATTTATCGCCCCGCTTCTTTACGCCATACCCGGCCAGCATGTTCCGCAATTCTTTCAGCTGCTCCGCTTCGATTACTGCCGTCCGATCTATCTTGGCCTTCTCGATCTGGGGGCGATGCTTTGCTTCGATTTTCTCCCGCTCGTTTTCAATGAGCGTGCGCTCCCGCTCGTAGTCTTTCGTTTGCGTCGGCTTCTCAAATGTTTTTTCAAACTTCAGCCGAATAGCTTTTCGCCTTTCTCCGAAATCGGCTTCGCTCGTTTCACGAGCATCCCAAGCAAGCCCGGCCTCTTTCCATTGCTTGCGCAATTCCCCCTGCCATTCTCCCAGAGCGTTCCTAAACTCGGCAATTGCGGAAAAGTCCTGCTTGTCATACCAAGCCGCAAATTCCTGCAAGGCGGGCTTCCATTCTTCATGCTCGCGTTCGAGCAGGTCGGAAAATTCTTCGAGGCTGTTCCATTCCCATGCATCGGCGGGCGCAATCTTGAACCCGCGTTCCGTATACACATTTGCAGACGCAACGCGTCGAACTGTCCACCCAAAATTATTCCCTTCAAGGACGGGATATATTCGCCGGGGAACCAAGTGCATTTCCGGGGCGGGATGTTCCGGCGATTGATGCGGCATAACCACCAGCGTTTGCCCCCGATCCATCACCAACCGCCAGACTGTGCCAGCCACCGTGCCCGGCTGCGTCCAATGCGTCAGCACTGCACCGAAGTGAAAACCATCCCATTCAACAATTGGAAATATTCGATCCATATCAATTCCCCCGCATTTTAACTTCCAGAAATCCGAAATCCTCGCCCATCTGTTGCCGCTCCAAACTCATAAGCCGCACCGCAACCCGCTTTTGTTGCGGTGGGCTGCCGTTGCCCGGTCTCGATGGTTCACCATCTTGAGCATGTGAACCAAAGCCCTCTTTTCGATAGAAAACTTCATTGCTTAGCCCGCCGGGCATTCCTTAATCCACGGGCGTACTCTTTCGCGAAGTACGTCGCCGACCTGTCTGCCGCACTCCTTGGCTTCTTGCAAGATCGAATCATTTGCCTTCGCAAGTAACCAATCCGCAAAGACATTCAATTCCATGCCTTCTGCTCGTGCCCTGCGTAGCAACTTGTCCAGCAGATCCGCCCCTACTTCGATTTCAACTTTCACCATTTCATTACTCATTATTCCTGTCCTTTCTGTTTTGGTTTTCTTTCAAGCAGTGCCTTTTTGACCTGCTTCCAATTCTTGGAATTCAACTCCTCGGCCAGCTCTACCGCCCACGGTGGAAGTGGATCGGGCAAAACCTCAAAGTCGGCATCCACAATGTTTGACGGCATGGCAAGTGCTGCCTGTTTCGCCGCCTCTTCCCCGATGTGGGTATAATGTCGAGTCATGGCCGGGTTTCCGTGGCCGACGATAGCCTGCACAACGGCTTGAGGGGTTCCGCTTTCGGCCTGCAATGAAACAAAGGTATGTCGTAGGCTATGGAACCCGACCTCTACCACCGCCCGTTTTCCGGTTTTCTCTTCGACATATTCGCCCGGTTTTTCTGGATCGGGTTTTAGCTGTGTGCCTGTGCCTTCCTTGTGTGTATTAATTCCCAGTTTTCGGAAGTGCGCTTGAATCTGTTCGGTTATCATGGATTGCCGGATACGCTTCCCATCCGTATTTTCATAGGTGTAGAGATCGGCAAACATCGGGACAACGTACCCCTTGCGCCTGCTCTTGGGTGTTTGAGAAAGAATACCATGCAGCGGGGCAGGTATGCCGATGGTAACGGGTTTCCCATCATTCCCCTTGGTCTTGCTTGGCACTCGTTTGATGACCCCGCGCAACAAATCAACCTCGCCCCATTTCAGCGTTGAGCAATCGCCCAGCCGCAACCCGGTAAAGGTTCCGATAAAGAGCAGGGTTTTTAATTCGCCCGAAGCCGTATCAAGAATTGTATGCAGTTCTTCAAGGCTCAGTTCCCGGCGCACTTCTGTTTTTAACTTCTTGCGCTTAATCTTTCCAAACGGGTTGCCATCCATTCGGGCAGCGTCTTCCAACACCCGGAAGAAGAGCCGCAGAAATCCCGTGTGCTTGTTGAAGGTGTTCGGACTGGCCTTGCTTTGGCTTAAGTGGTTCGCATACTCACGCGCCATTTGCGGCGTTATATCCCGCAAGAATTCCGGCGGCGGTTTTTTTTTACAAAGCCAGCCTGCAAACTGATTCCAATACCCGCCATATCTCCGCAGGGTATCGGCTCCACTGTCTGGCCGCTCGTTGCTCCCTTCATATTCCGCCCAGGCAGCAGCAATCGAAAGGGGAGGGTTTGCCTTATCAATGGCAGCCGCTTCCTGTTCTTCCGCAAATTCCAAACGGGACTTTACAAAGCGCAACTGCTCCGCCTTGTCCTTCGCGTTGATCGGTTCAAGGATTCGCGCCCGTTCGGCCTCGGCCTTCTTAATCGTGGTGATCGGCTTGCCGACTTCATCCAGCAACCGGACACGGACCCGCTTACCATTCACTTGATATTGAAGCCAGAAATCTCCTTTGGCCTTCGACGTTGCCGAAAATTCCTTGCCGCTACCGTCGCGCTTATATAGCCGTCCGGTTCCCCGCTTGCTTCGCTTGCTCTCTGTGTTGTCGCCTGCTTTCGTCATGTGGCGTTATATGCCACTAAATAGACTTGGTATCAAACTAAATAAGCCACGACCAGCCACGAAAGATAAAAAAACCCAGTAAAAAACGCATAAAAAAGGGACTTAAACTCCCTCGGCCATTGCGGCCATGGCGGTTCAAGTCCGCCTCCGGGCACCACCTTTTTTATGATATTGGATGAAGCCATCCAGACCTTGGAATGCCGTCCAGCCGTTCTGCAGTCAGAAGTTTTTTTGAGGGAGAGCCAAGAATAATCCATTTCCTCACCGGTGGACGTGGCGTATTTGAATCTGCGTTACTAAATACCTTTTGTAGCAGATTTTGGGTATGGACATAAAAAAAGTCCCCATTTCTGAGGACTTTCTTAAATATGGTGGAGGATAACGGGATCGAACCGATGACCTGTTGCATGCCATGCAACCGCTCTCCCAGCTGAGCTAATCCCCCGGAAAAGACGAGCTTTATACGTTGAGGTTCATGATGAGTCAATCCGGTTTCTTAATTAAATGAGTTCGGGAGCAGTTGCTGGGTGAGTTGGTAGGTGTGGCCTTTGTAGGAAACCTCGACTTGGTTGGCCAGGATCTTTTCAATTTTCAGGCCATCAAGGGTTTCGCCTTCGCGTAACGGTGCGTTGTTGATCATGACGATACGACTCTCTGTCCCTTTGGCGAACCCATCCACGCGGAACAACGCAATCAGTTCCTTTTGGTTCATTTTTGGAGGCAGAACAACTTTCGGCTCCGGCTCCGGCGGGGGGGCTGCAGGAGTTTCTTCCGCAGCAACAGCGGCCGGTGTTTCTGCGGCGGGTACCGTTGCCGCTTCAGATGATTCTGCGGAGGTCATTTTGGAACTGATGAGTTTATAGCCGCCGTACGTTAGACAGAGTGCGAGGAGGAGAAGAAGGATTTTATCTTGCATAACAGTTTCTCGTTTTACAGCGTTGAAAATCAGGGCCTGAGTTGATAGCGATTGTTTTCATAGGAGACTTCAACGTAGCTGTCGGTGATCACCTCCACGATAACCCCTTTATCGAGCTCGTTACCTGCCACGACCAGTTTTCCGTTCACAAAGGCCATATTCTGATTTTTGGCTTTACCGAAACCATCGACTATATACTTTTTCGCGAGCCGGTCCGGGGTGGGCAGCGCCTGGCCGGTGGCCTCAGAGAGTCCAACCGGATCGACTTCGCGGGTTTTGAGTCGCTTTTCGAGGAGTGTATCGAGTTCGTTGAGGACATGCTGCGGGCCGAGATATTTCTTTCCTTTAAAGCTGTCGGCCAGAATGTTGCCTTTCTTATCCAGCAGAATGAGCTGGGGAATGCCGCCACCGCCGTATTGCAGTTTGAGCATATTGCGGGCTTCGGAATGATAGAGCACAGCCGGCCAGGGCATGCGCGCTTCCTTCATGTAGTTTTTCATCTCAGCTTCACTTTTATCGCTGCTGACGAACAGAACCTGAAACAGGTGTCCTCCCTGATTCTCATTATAGTATTTGACCAGCTTAGGAGTGAAACTCCGGCAGGGACCGCACCAATGGGCGGATAAATAGAGCAGCAGATAGTCGGTGTTGAGCACATAACCCGAATCCACCATCTCGCCCTGATGGTCCATCACGGTGTCGGTCAGGGTGGTATCGAGGGACGATGCCACCTTTACACTGCATCCACTCAGGAGAATTGCGGTGCAACTCACTATTGTAATTCTAAATTTCATAGGTATGGTCCTTCTTCTGGTTCACTCTTAATTGAAGCAAACTGTGTACCATATCCACAGTTTTCCACTTCCGGCGGGAGGGGCTTTTACACGGCGAAAAAAAACCGGAGTGAAAAGGGGCTTAAATTCCCTTTTTTTAAGGTTTGTTTGGGGTTGACACTTGCGGGGCGATTCCGTAGTTTCCGCCCCTTGATTTTTTAGCAAGAAAGCCCCCGTTGGGGTATTTGAGGTAATTTATGGAAGCATATGCAGTAATTGAAACCGGCGGAAAACAGTACCGCGTACAGCAGGGCGATGTTTTTGACGTTGAACTGCTTGCAACAGATGAAGGCGCAAGCATTGAGTTCGATGCCTTGGCCGTATCTAACGGATCTGAACTCACGATCGGTACCCCGGTTGTGGACGGTGCCAAAGTGAAGGTTTCCGTTGTTGAAAACCTGCGCGGTAAAAAGATTTATTCTTTTAAGAAGAAACGCCGTAAAGGATATCGTCGTAAAATTGGTCATCGCCAGGAGCTGACCAAAATTAAAGTGGAAGCAATCAGCGCATAATTTTGCGGGAGGTTCGTCATGGCTCATAAAAAAGGACAAGGTTCATCCAGCAACGGTCGCGATTCTAATGCACAACGTCGCGGCATTAAGCGTTTTGGTGGACAGAAAGTAACATCAGGTACAATTCTCGTGCGTCAGCTCGGAACCAAGTTTCACCCCGGTGATAACGTAGGTTGCGGCAAAGACTACACGCTTTTCGCACTGAAAGACGGTGTTGTTGAATTCAACAAACGCCAGCGTAAGGTTCATATTCGCGAAGAAGTGTCTGCTTAAACTTGTTAAGACAGCTGTTAAAGGCGGGTTCAAGCCCGCCTTTTTTTTGCTGAACACAGTTCAGTAGTTTTAAGTTGAAGATGTTAAGTTTTAGGTCCATTTCAAGGAACGCACATATTCTATTCTAAAATCCGGCACTTAATGCTTAACACTTAATCACTTAAAACTTAAAACTATCCTCATGAAACACGTTGTATTTAAAGACCGCATCAAACTCTACGCCAAAGCCGGAAACGGCGGGAACGGCTGCGTTTCCTTTCGTCGTGAAAAGCATCTTCCGAAAGGCGGGCCGGATGGCGGTGACGGCGGCCATGCCGGCTCCGTGATTCTGCGCTGTGATGTGAATGAAGATTCCCTGTTGCCGCTGTATTATAAACCGCATCAGAAGGCCAAGAATGCGCAGCCCGGCATGGGCTCGATGTGCCATGGAAAGAATTCAGAGGACTGTATTGTAAAAGTGGCACCGGGAACGGTTGTGATTGATGCGGAGACTGATGAGTTTCTTGGTGAGCTGCTGAAAGACGGCGAAGAGCTGCTGATCTGCAAGGGCGGTCATGGTGGGCTGGGTAATGCTCGGTATAAAAGCCCGACGAATCAGGCACCTCGTGAGTTCTCAGAGGGAACCATGGGCGAGGAAAAAGTCTTCTGGCTGGAACTCAAGCTGATGGCAGACGTGGGCCTGGTTGGATATCCAAACGCCGGTAAATCCACGTTGCTGAGCCAGCTGACGCATGCGCACCCGAAAATTGCTCCGTATCCGTTCACGACCATCAATCCGATTGTCGGGACCATGGAATATCAAAACTTCAGCCGCCTCAAAATTGCCGACATTCCCGGGCTGATCGATGGAGCACATGACGGCGTCGGGCTGGGGCATCAGTTCCTTCGTCACATTGAACGTTCCCGCTTCATTATCTTTGTGCTCGATATGGCCGGCACCGATGATCGGAACCCGACCGATGATTTCCTGCATTTGAAAGAAGAGCTTCGCCTGCATTTGGAAGAACTGTCTCTGACGCCCTATATCGTGGTGGCCAATAAAATGGATTCACCCGGTGCTGATGAAAAACTCAGGGAATTCAAAAGCCGGACCGACGAAACGATCTTCGAAATTTCCGCCGAGCTGGGCGAGGGCCTGGAGCCGGTGAAAGAGTATCTCTATAAGCATTTCTTTGAAACCCGCAAGGTGGTGAAGGAAACTGCAGAGCTGGAGAATGCAGACGAGGATTGATCTCAATGCGGATCACGGTGCGCTGACAGGTTCTATTGCTCTAACAGATTACGGTAGATGTTGCGGTTGAAATGCTTTGCTGACAGCAGGTTTTTCGTTTCTTCCAAATTGAAAATCGTACCGGCATTCGGCTGGTTGCCCAACACTTTAGTTTCGCTCCGATGAGCAGATGGTTTCCTCGAAACGCGCCCCTACCTGTTGCGATTTCTCCGCGACTGCGTTGCCGCATCAGTATCGTAGTCGGGGTTTTGTGTAGGAAGTTGTGCATCGGTTTCCGTGAGCCGCTGATTCAGGAGCGCGACCATCTTCTTGAAATGTTCCGGTTCTTTTGAGGAGAGGTCCGTTTTTTCTCCGAGATCTGTTTTCAGATTATAGAGTTTGTCTGTGCCGGATTCCCAATCCCGAAGCAGTTTCCAATCATTGGAAATAAGGGCGGTCTGCGGAGTCTGCATCGGGCCCTGTCCATAGTGTGGATAATGGAATAGCAAATCTGTGTTTCGCGTGAACGTTGTGCCAGTCAGCAAGGGGGTTAGATCCTCGCTTTCATCGGTGCCTGCTTTTGATCCGGCCCAAGCTGCGAAGGTTGCAAAAAGATCGGTTCCGCTGACCGCTTCTGAACAGTAGCCGGTTTTTAGGCCGGGACCGGAAATGATCAGCGGGACGCGGATGCCGCCTTCGTAGAGCGTGCCTTTGCCGGCGAAGAGCGGGGTGTTGCTGGGTTTGCGTCGATTGCCGGGAGCGCCGTTGTCGGACATGAATACGACGTAGGTGTTGTCGGCAATCTTCAGTTTTTCCAATGCCTGGAAAATTTGGTTGAGGCTGGAATCGAGATCCCAGGTCATGCCGGCATAGTCGGGTTCTTTATGGACGCTTCCGGGAGAAACCGTTTCGAATTTGGAAGTGCTCTCCGGCTTGCTTTGGGTGGGGGCGTGTACGGCATAGTGCGACAACTGGAGATAGAATGGCTTTCCGACCTTTATAGTCTCCTCCATGAATTGGATGCCGCGCTCGGTCAGGCTGAAGATTTCCTTGGGGTCTGCATTTGTGCCGTTCGAGGCGTTTTCGGTATGTCCATCATGCAGGTTGAAGCCATATAGGCCGGCATCGTCGTTACGGCCGATATGCCATTTCCCCAGCAGGGCGGTGGCATATCCCTCGGCCTGGAGCATGGTTCCAATGGTTGGAAGATCTTCCGCGAGGCGTGTGGTCGGTCTTGGTGTCATCATTTTTTTCGAACCGCCCGATCTCCCGTTGCCGGGGGTGGTGATGTGCAGTTCGGCTGGCGTTTTCCCGGTCAGCACGGCGGCCCGGCTGGGCGTGCACATCGGTCCGGGCGAATACGCCTGCGAAAAGACCATGCCTTTTGCCGCCATTATTTCCAGATTCGGGGTTTGGTAAAAGTCGCTTTTGGTTTTGGGGTTGCCCTCGATCATTTCAACGGACGTGCCGGTCCATCCCATATCGTCAGCATAGATAAATACAATGTTGGGTTTGTCTGCCAAAGTATTCAGCGCACTTGCCAGCAAAAGAGGAAAAAACCATTTCATGTTTATTTGCGTCCTGTTGGTGGACCGGTAGGGGCTTCATCGGCGGAGATGGAGCCATCGCCGTTTGTATCGAGACGGTCGAAGTGTTGGGCCGGGCCGCGGAATTCATCTCTGGAAACTTTGCCGTCACCGTTTTGATCTTCCCGGTTCATGAAGCGGTTGGGTGCATCGGACGGCTTTTCTTTCGTAACGCGACTGGAAGCCGCGTCTACATGTTGAACATCTCCGCCGCGAACGAGGCGCACCATATTGTCGATGCGGATCACGTCGCCCTGCGGGCCGCGACCGTGCGGGAACTTTGAGGCATCGCCCACTTTGGGGTCCGAGCGCTGCGAGCCGGCGCCATGCACATCCATCAGCTGATATTCGCCCGTGCGGCGATCCTGCATGAATCCGAGTGAGCGGCCGAAGGCAAAGTAGACGGCGGTGTCGGAGCTTTTGGCACCGGGGTGCGTGCTGCTTGTCCAGTATTGAGCGAAGTCCTTCTTACCTCCTTCGTTTATAATTTCCGAACATTGGAAGATCGGATCGATGGCGGCGGAGCCGGTGGTGTCCGGCGAGCGGGTGTAGTCGATGATGCTCTGCAGCTCTTTAGCGTTCGGCAGACGCCAGTCGGAGTGCCCCGCGAATTCCATCGTTTCGGCATATTTCAGCGCCGTCGGCCAATCCATGCCTTCGCCGCTGTCGGCTTTCATCCAGGTCAGTCCGGTGGCTTCGTCGGTGATGGTGCCATCACCGTTCTCCTTGAATTGGTTGACTCCATAATTTGAGCCGCCGCGGACGTAGAGCACATAGAAGGTTTTCGCACCTCGTCCGCGCGGATCTACAAGGCCGTACCCTTTAATGCGGCCGTCGGCAAAATTGACGCCGAACATGGTTTCGTCTCCGCGCATCGTGGTGCTGACATATTTGGTGGAGGTCGCAAACTGGGAATCGATGATCCGGTCGCCGTCCTTTTGCTTTCCGTATGTGAATTTAAAAACAGAGTCGTCGATGAAGGGTTTTAGCCCGGACGTGTCGGTGCTCATCGGGTCGGGGTCGGTTCCGTTGAGCTGAATCAGCGAATAGAGTTCTTTGATGGTTGGCAGGCGCCAATCGTCATATCCACCGACGTTGCATTTGGCCGCTCCCTCAACCGCCGCATTGAAGCTCATTTTTGTGCCGGGGTCCTGCGTCCACATCAGGCCGGTCACGTTGTCGGTCACAGTGCCGTTTTCATTGTCCGTGTAGGACGGTGCGTTGGCCTCATAGTGTGCGTCCTGCCCTATGTCGTTTCCGTAGGCCAAGGTCTGGCCTGTATCGACAATGGGATAGGTGACCGCTCTGGCAATGGCGGAAAACAGGGTGCAATACATCAGTAGCAATTTCATTGGCTCGTCCTTTTATTGAGTTGTATCAGCTCAACGACGGCGATTCCAAAGAAATTGCGCTGTATTGAATTACAGTTTTGTCATTTCAAACTGCCGGGGTTCATAAACTCGTCGTAGGCGACATATCGGCTCATGATTTTTCGGACATAGCTGATAATCTCCCCGCTGCGGCAATACCCGTATTTCGCACGCTTTGCATAGCGGGACTCAGAAAGGAGTGCGTAGGCATAGTCAACGTTATCGGTCCAGATATTGGGGTTTTTTCCTTTTTGTTCGGCCAGGTTACGGGCATCGATCAAATGGCCATAGCCACCATTGTAGGCCGCTAATGCAAAGCAGGTGGTATTGAGCGCGTCTACCTCGTCCGGAACACGATTGTACTGTCTTTTCAGGTAGTCCGTCCCTCCGCGGATATTCTGCCCCGGATCGAACGGATCTTTCACGCCGACTTCTTTGGCGGTTGCCGGCATCAGCTGCAGAAGGCCCTGAGCCCCGCACCACGAAACCGCATCGTTTTTAAAGCCACTCTCCTGAAACATCTGGGAACAGATGAGGGTCCATGGGAAATCGTAGATAGCGGCATATTTTTTCACGAGATTATCATACGGAGAAATCTCCCCCGTGCCGGTTGGCTTAAAATTTTCATCCAGCGCCGTATTTCGGGCCATATTAAAGTAGCGGTTATAGATCGTGTTATAGTCTGATCCGCCCAGCTCCTGTTTAAAAAATGCATTCACGGCCGCTTGCAATTGCGGTTGGTTTTTACGAGCCACCCAGCTATATCCCCGCACCGTCGGGAGTTTGATGACGGGGTTCAATTGTTCGCCTAAACGAACACTCTCGTTAAGAATCGTCTGGTCGGCACAGGTGAGGTCATACGTTCCCTGCGCAACTTTCTCCAGGATCTCGAAGGTTTCTTCGTTTTCCGGTACCAGCTCGATTTTAAATTGCAGCTTTTTCTTTTTTTTCAGATCCTGCAGCGACTCAAAATAGGAACTGGACTTGCGAACATGAATGGTCCGGTCGTTCAAATCATCCAGAGATTGGATGGTGGAGTCATTCGCACGCCCGATAATAACTTCGTTAAATTCGCCATATCGGTGACAGTATTCAAGGCCGTGTTTTTTATCAAACGGCTTTGCGGTCATTGTAACAGCAGCGGCAATAAGGTCGGCCCGGCCTTCCTCGAGCCATTTTCCCATTTCATTCCAGTTTTCCGGCACAATCACGACGACTTCCAGGTCATGTTTTTTTGCAAAGAGTCGGACCAATTCATATTCAAAGCCCATCAGTTGACCGCGATGCATGAAATAACACGCCGGATTATTCCGTGTCAAAACACGCAGGTAGCCGCGTCCTTTGATTTTGTCCAGATCGATCTTAAGGCCCTGCTGGTTCAGCTGCTCCATATTACGGGGCAGGGCATCCAGCTCCGCGATACTGCTGAAGGCGATGAGGGTGAATAGGCAGATAAACAGAAAACGAGGCATGGTTTTAGCCCTGAATGATCTGAATGACATTACTCATGCTGAAGTCGGTGACTGTTGAGAGTCTGTCTCTTTTGGAGGCCATAAACTGTTGAAACGTTTGCGTCCCCGCCGACTGAAGCTGTTTGAGATATTGCTGAACCAGGGCGCTCACAAAGGCTTCAACTTCATCGGCAGCAACCAGCCAATCGGTATTGGTGTAGCCAAAAGCATGCTGTGCTTCATTTATTTCTCCACCTAGATGGACCTGATAAAACTCAACAATTTCTCCATCGATCCGTTTTTTGTGACCGTGAAAGCCGATGCCGCTAATCAGGTTGAGTCCGCAGGCGCTGGCGCAGCCGGAAATGTTGATTCCACTGATGATCGAATTATAAACCGACGGCGCTAGTTCGGGATAGCTTTTCAGCAGCTCGTTCAATGCATTTGCGATGTGCTCACGGGTGCCTTCGGTTTTAAGCAGTCCGATCGGGCAGGCCGTTGCGCCGATACATGAAACGAGCTGTCCGGTGAAGTCACCGTCTATGTCGATGACATCGGCGAGTTCATTTTTGAGGGCGGAGTGAAGTTCCGGCAGAGCGGAGGAGTGAACGAGCGGAAGTATCAGATTCTGCGTTGAAGTGGCTCGAATCCCCTGAATCCCGAGGTCGTTGAGAATCGACGCCAGCGAGCGGAGCTGCTCGGCCCTCAAATTACCATCGCGCACGTAGAGGTGAGCCGATTTAATATCATCACCAAAAGCTGTGTTTATAACCGATCTGCGTTCCCAGGCATCGAAGCCGGCAATCGGGGTGACGGTTCCTTTTTTAAGGAGCTCGATTTGAGATTTGTAATCCATCGGTTCAAATTCAAAATCCGGTGCGTCGGCCTGTTCCAGATATTGGAAAAACAGATTGCTGAAGGCATCGGGCCCCAGCTCCTGAAACAGGAAGCGCAACCGGGCTTTGGGACGAACCTTGCGATTGCCGTTTTCAAAAAACAGGTCCACCATCGCCTGTACGACGCGGATAATTTCCTTCTCCGGCAGGAACTCCATCAGCACCGTTCCAAGGCCTGGATTCCGCCCCATTCCGCCGCCGGAATAAACCTTGAAACCGCGTTTCCCGTCCTGAAGTTTTGCAACAAAACCGAGGTCCTGAATTCCGGCATTGATGTCGTCCGTCGGTTCTGCAGAAATCCCGATCTTAAACTTCCGGCCAAAGCCATAGGCCCGTTCGTAGGTGCTGATCCAATTCCATACCGCCTGCGTGTGCGGAATCGTGTCGAAGGCTTCTGTGGGGGAAACGCCGGAGCGCGGGGAGGTTGCAATGCTGCGGAAGGTATTTCCGCCGCCGCCTCTGAAAATCATGTCCGCATCGTTGCAGGCGATTATGGTTTGATACACCTTATCCGCCGGTACCCCGTGAAGCTGAATATTCTGGCGCGTGGAAAAATGGGCATGATTAATCTGCTGCACTTCCATGATGTTCGCAAGGTCGTGGAGGTTCTTTGTCGATACCTGCCCGGCGTTACGGCGCACGCGGCACATATAGGTGCCATCCCTTTCCTGATAAATGCCAAGCAGGGCACTGCGGTGTTTTACATCCATAGCCTTGCACTCGCCTTTGGAGAGCAGGTCGATGTGGTGCTGGAGATCGCGGTATTGCGCGTCTAATTGTTTTAATAAATCCGGATTCATAGTTAAGCCTGCGACATTTCAGCCAATGCGTCTAATTTGTTCAACGCCGCACCGGAATCGATAGATTCGGCCGCGAGGGCGAGAGCGTCTTTCGGGTTGTCCGCTTTGCCGCCGGCCATGATGGCGAAGGCGGCGTTGAGCAGGACAATGTCGCGCTTCGGGCCTTTTTCACCTTTGAGGATGGCGCGGGTGATGGCCGCGTTTTCGGCGGGTTCGCCTCCGGTGAGGTCGGAACTTCCAGCCATTGGAAGTCCAAGGCCGGTCGGCTGCACTTCATAGCTCTCCACTTTGCCGCGGCGGATTTCGGTGACCATCGTGGTGGTCGTGGTCGTGAATTCATCGAGGCCGTCGTTACCGTGCACGATAAACTGGTAGTTCATGTCGAGCTGGGCGCAGGCATCGGAAACAATCGGAACGAGCTCCGGTTTGAAAACGCCCATGATCCCGTTCTTGACGCCCGCCGGATTACAGAGCGGGCCGAGAATATTGAAGATGCTCCAGATGCCCAGTTCGCGGCGCGGACCGACCACGTATTTCATGGCCGGGTGCAAGCCGGGCGCAAACAGGAAGGCCACGCCGAGTTCGGCTAAACACGCTTCCATTCTCTGCGGGGTGTACTGAATGTTCACACCGAGGGCATCGAGGACATTGGCTGCGCCGGATTTGCTGGAAACACCGTACGATCCGTGTTTCGCGACGGTTACGCCTGCTCCGGCAATGACGAAGGCGGCGGTGGTGGAGATGTTAAAGGTGTGCGCGCCGTCGCCGCCGGTGCCGACAATGTCGATGGCGTTGGGATCATCGCATTTAATTTTGGTGGCATTGGCGCGCATCACTTCGGCACAGCCGGCGATAATTTCCGGCGTTTCACCCGTCTGCCGCAATCCCATAATGAAGGCGCCGATCTGGGCTTCGGAGGCATTGCCCGACATGATGTCAGTCATGGCCGCCGCCGCTTCGGCGCGGGAAAGGGTTTCGTGATTTACGAGTTTGGCAATGGCGTCTTTAATCATGTGGGGCTCCATTTTTTTAGACGGGATTACTACAATTTTAGAATTACGTTCCTAAATGGTTATCAACCATTGAAAGACGATATTCCAAGGGGTGCTGGAATGGAAGCAAGAATGTAGATGGAGGGTTGGTACTGTTCGGTACTATCACCTGTTTCATTGGGGCGGACATTCTTTCCTGCGAAGAAGGCCTTCTTGGTTTGCCATCTAGTTCTTATGTTTAAAAAGGCCGAGGTTGTGGGCTTTGTCGATGGCGGAAGGGGCGTTGGCGACGTTGAGCTTCTGGTAGATGTGGCCGGTGTGTGTCACAACGGTATAGACGCTGATGCCCAGCATTTGCGCGATCTCCTTTTTTAAATGCCCTTTAGCAACCAGGGCGAGGATTTCCATTTCCCGGTCGGAAAGTGCGGGGAGCACTTCCTTATTCTGAGGTTGCGTTTTCAGCGTTGCCAGAATGTATTTTGCTACGCTGGCGTCAATTGGTGCACCGCCTTCCATGACGGTCCGGATACCATCGGTAATGGTTTTAACGGTTGAAGATTTGAGGAGATATCCCGTTGCGCCGAGTGTGATTGCTTTCAATACATCTCCTTCCTGGTTCGACTGGGAGAGGATGATTATTTTGGCATCGGGAACGGTTGATGAAAAATAGGGGATTGCATCGAGTCCGGACATGCCCGGAAGGTTCAGGTCCAGCAGGATAATATCCGGTTCTTTGCGTGTTTCCATTTCCTGCAGACTTCGAAGAGCCCGTTCCGCGGTACCGAATTCACTGATCAGTTCAATGCCGGATGCTTTTTGCAGGGCAATTTCGATGACCTCCCGATACTCGGGATGATCCTCAACCATCATAACGCGGATATTTGTTTTCATTTAAGACCTCTGTTTGAATGTCTACGTTTGCGGATTCGAAGTTTCAGGAGAATGCTGGTTCCGCCGGTTGCAGGGCTTTCAACGCTAACCTTTGCCCCGAGCAGCTTCGCTCTACGCTTAAGCGATTTCGGGATTCCGTTTCCATCCATATCTTCCAGTCCGCGACCGTTGTCGCTGATGGTCAGATCGAGTTCCTGCGGACGGACTTTTAAGACGGTACTAAATTTTGTAGCTCCGGAATGGCGGCTGATATTGACGAGCGATTCTTTGTAGAAGAGGAAGAGGTCGACACAGTTTCTTCGGCTGAGCTGGTCGAGGTGTTCCTGGCCAGTGATGGACAGCTTGTGCTCCAGCTTGGCCAGGCTTCGCTGGGCGGCGCGCTGCATGTCTGCCACGAGCCCTTTATACAGTTCTTCCGAATTGAGCATATCGGTGCAGCTGCGTACGGCGATGCCGGAACGTTCCGTTACGGCTCGAATGCGCTGGTGCATCATGGCGAGTTCTTCGGGGTCCTCCTTGGCGCCTTCGGCAAGATCGCTCAGTAACCCGATGGTGTGCAGATTGGCGCCGAGTTCATCATGCAGATCCGCAGCGATCCGCAGTTCGATCTGTTGAATTTTTCTCATCCGTAACATGCGGTCGATGAGAATGGTAAAGCCAATGCCGGCGGCAAGCAGTGCGGAGAGCCAGCCCATTCGGCGCAGATTGTTTTTTTGCTGTTCATAGCGGCGATTCAGTTCCTTCTCCACGAAAGGGCGTTCTGCCTCAAGATCATGACGGCGGGCCAGCTGCTGCATCCAGTCATGAATGGGGAGGATGGTTCCATAGATGTTCAGACCGTCTGTGAGAAGGGAGGGGGGGCGTTGTGGGTTTGTGTGTGATTCAGAGATCGTGGCCTGTTTCCCGAGTGCGACATTCCGCCCGTTTGAAAACAGTTCGATTTCAGCGAAACCAAAGCGCGGAGCAAGCGGGCCGAAGCGCGGGTCCATAGAGGGGGCCGTAATTTTCAGCCGGAAATAACGGCGCGTGGTTTCGGGGAAAGCCCATATCATGACAGGGGCCATTTCGTAGATGGTTTCGAGGTGCAGGTCGAGCAGGGTTTCTGCATCCGAAAAGTCGGGCTGGTTTGCGCCTTCCAACTGCAAACCATGCGGGATTCCGAAGTCGCTGGGCAGTGCCTGGGGGAGTACATCGCTGGTGTCAACGGCATGGAGATGCAGACGGGAGACGGGAAGGCTTTCCCCCAGGTCAAAGGTCAGTACTGGGAGGGTATTGCTGCTGATTTGACTGATGAAGGCTACGCTCTTATCGCCGCTGGCAGCATCCATTAGATAGGGAACGAATCCATCGACTGCGTAGTTTGCATCCCATGCAAGACCATCCCGCCGGTTGGATTTTGCTTCGACCGATTGATGAAGTGCCACGTTTTCCTGTCCGCAGAAGGCCATAATTTCCGAGAGTTGGAACGCATATCGATCATCAAAGGCTCGGAGCGAGAGCTGGTCGGTTTCAATCCGTATCCAGGAAGCGGTTATACCGTTGCAGGGAATGGAAAGCGGCGCGATCCGGGGGAGGAATTTCTGAGCGTCTGTATATTGGGCAATGATTCGTCCTGTTCGGTCTTCAGCTGTTCCGGCGATCAGCCGAAATCGTTCGGGAAAACCATCGGCCTGAAATCCGGTTTGGGTGTCGCGCCGGATCACCGGAATCAGGACGACTTCATCCAGGGGATGCGCAATTCCAAAATCGATCTCAATCCATTCCGCAAACTGCTTCTTCGGATGGCGGATTGAGCGGTAACCAATTGCTCCCGTGCCACTCCGTATACTGTAATTCGCCAATTGCGCCAATTCACCGTCGATTTCTGCGAGTCGCTTTTCCAGCCGGGAGAGTGACTGATCATGAAAATCGGGGGGAAGCGGCTGATTTGCAATGCACAACCCGGCCATCATGGATGCACACAAAAGTAACCGTTCTTTCATAATCAACGTTCTCGCCATGTTCTAGGTCTTTGCTTTAGCCCTTTTAAGCTTCGTCTGAATTGGGCATTAAACCGTATCGTTTTTATGCGTTGAGACCATCCTAAAAAATAGGGATAGGCAATTAATCTATTGCTTGTAGCTTATATCGGTTCAAGAAAGGCAACTGGTTGCCTTCAGCATCTGAAATCAAAGAGGGCAGATGAAGATTATTAGCAAACAGGCAATTATGCTGCTTTCAGGCGTTTGGGCATTGAGCGCGGTGGCGGATATAACAAATGTGCAGATTAAGGCTTTTGCCGATACCGATTATGGAACCGATAATGTTGCGACCTTGGTTTCGGATGTGCTGACCGCCCCGGACGGGTTGGCAACCTTTCAGATTGCATTCAATGTCACTCCCCCGGCCAGCCGCAGTATTCGAAGCGGGATTACGGGAAGCGCTGGTGCTTCTACATCTCAAAGCTGGGGAATCGGGCCGGAAAATACGTTGTTCAACGGCGATGATTCAGATCGCGTTGAAGAGGTTGGTAATCTGCAGATTACTAACTTCAATGCTAATGGCGGTGCATTTACGCTGGAAAGTTTTTCCGGGCTGTTCTTCAAATCGGTTGAACTCGCCAATGCGCAATCCGGAGGCAAGGATGCCGTACAGTTTATTGTGAACGGTTCAGCCACCAACAATCTGGGAAATCTAACCGCAAGTGATACTGGGGTCACAGAGGTGACGGCAAATCTGCATATCGTTGATCTTGAAATGGTCGGCGGTGTTTCTGTTGTAACCAATTTCGCACTTGGGACGAGTTCAACCAATACTCTCAACAAATGGTCGGTCAACCATGTTGAAGTGGCCGTCGATATCAACAACTCGAATACGGTCGTTGAATGCACTACGGGGGGGCGGGCTGACTGGATGCGCGGCACCTGGGGCATCAATTGGAAACCGACCAAATTGTATAGCGGGCGCAGTGAAAATTTAACCATCGATGCGTTTCTGGACCAGATCAGTGATTTGAGAACACTCGACTATCTTCAACTGCATCTGGGCGATTCTTATATCTTTTCTCCCGTACATATCGCGCCGCATGATTTGCTGGAAAGCCTGTGGCAGGGAGATGTGGATACCAATGGAATACCTATAAATCTGGTAGTTCCTCGCGCCGCGGCAGGAATTGATCCCTTTTTGGAAATGCTGAAAGCCACCAAGGCGGCCGGGTTGCGAACTCAGATTTATGTAAACAGCTCGCAAATGTTGCAGCGGGGGGAAATTGATAATCCTGCTCAGATTCCTGACATTACGGAACGCTGGAAAAACTGGTGCGATACAAATACAGTGGCGCAGGCCTTTATCAGCAGCCAGTCCTACCACACGGATGGTGTTCACTCGAACCGGCCCTATATGTTCTGCTACGCGGAGTTTGTGCTGAAGGAGTATGCGATTCGCTATGGTGATTTGATCGATGCCTGGTTGTTTGATTCCGGAAGTTTTATGGCAAATAATGGCGACAATGCCACCAATGGCGTGGCTGACGATCAGCGGATTTACGGCGCCTTTGCGGATGCGTGTCATGCCGGAAATACGAATGCGGCAGTTGCATTTAATAACGGTCCGGAGCGGGATACCGAGGAACAGAATCCCTTCTCGGAAGCAACGCATTACGATGACTACATGTTTGGGCATCCGTACAACGGCGGTAATCAAATTGGGAGTCATACCCTCGGGGATCCGCCGCAATATGACCGGAATTATGCTCACATCCAAAAGGTTACGGAGACCTGCGGTAATGTGCACGCCGGCGAATCGACGCACGACTGGACATGGGACGATCTCGTGGTCGGCCATTTTGATCCGCCCATGAGTACCACCGCCTGGAACGGCGGAGGTATTCCGGCACTGACCGATGAAGAATTCCTGCTCTGGAATCTGGAATCGGCACAAGGTGGCGGCGCGATCAGCTGGGGCGGCTCGCTCATTAAAGACGATGGCGATTTCGACCAGCTGCTGCTTCAGGCCTGGGCGATGGATCAGCTTAGCCGGATGGACGCTCATTTGCGGGAGAACGAATCTCCCGGTGCACCAAATTGGGCCCGCGCATACACCTCCTTGCCGGATGCCGAATTTGGACAGCCCTATTCGCATACGTTGGTTGACGGGGTTGATTTCTGGGATCCCGAAACCAATGCAGTGGCTCTCAGTCTGCTGGACGCACCTGCTTGGTTGACGCTGGAGGAAGATGCCCTGAATCCAGGAGATTGGATTCTGTCGGGATTGCCTACAGAAACATCGCCAACGGTGTATGAATTCAAGCTACTCGCTGCGGATGCATCCGGCGCGACTGAGCGAGAGGTGATGCTCACCGTCGACGAGCCGGATGGGCTATACCCGTTCAAAGCGAGCGCGAACGTTTTTGCAGTTGCGAACCACAACTATGGAACGGATAACGTGGCAACGATGGTTTCGGATCTGCAAACCGCACCGGATGGTTTGGCCACTTTCAACATCGCGCTTGATGTGACGCCCATGGCGGGAACCGGAATCAGGAGTGGTACGGCGGGCAACTCGCAGCCAGTCACGAGCTGGGGGGTTAATACAGTCGGTTCAACGAGCCCGGATAATCAGATTTTTAAAGGCAGTGAGAATGAATCTGTAGTGATCGGCAATATCCGCATTTCCAATTTTGATGCCAATGGGGGAATGCTCTCCGCCGGTGATTTTTCGGATCTCTCCTTCGAGTTCATTTCGATCGCTAACGGACAATCCTCCGGGGATCGTGTGCTGGCGGTTGTCAACGGGGTAACGAATTCCACAGGCGGTGTCAAAATGTCGAATAATTCAGCCGATTACGACCTGAGAATTCTCGGTTATATTCCGATCACCAATGTGGTGCTCGCGGTCGGTAATGATTTGACGACCTGTAAATGGGCGGTGAATAGCATACAGGTCAAATATGCCGTTTCAGATCCGGGCCGTTATGCTGCGTGGGCAACCAGCTACGGTCTGGTTGACGGCGCCGCGCAACAGGATGCCGATACGGAAAACGGTGGACTGGGCGACGGCTACGATAACCTGGCGGAATATGCCCTGGGCATGAACCCAACTGTGGCAGATGCCGGTTCCAAAGATTGGATAAATATTGCATCGGAGGGCGGAACAAACTGGTTCGAATATGTCCATAACCGCCGCTCGGATTATTCGGCACAAGGGTTGAGCTATCTGTTGATCGATTCAACGAACTTGGTGTCTTCGGTTTCCAATACGAACGGGCAGGATCAAATTCTGGTCGGTCCAGCTGTTGGAGACTACGAGTCGGTGACCAACCGATACCCGTCCGGTGAAGCTGCAAAGTTCATCCAGCTCATCATTCAGCAGGACTGATTTTCCAAGGGTTGGAAAATTGATTTAAAGAGGAAACCGAGTGAATAAATATTTATGTACGCTAGGTCTGCTTTTCATGATTTCCGGCGCAGTGCAGGCCGCGACCATTGAGTGGGGCGTTGTGTCGACAGTCGGCAGCGACTCCGACATCAGCACGACCGGAGCGTTGGAATACGCCTACACGGCCGGAGGAACATCGGCTGTAGCGGTTAACGGGGTGCTGTTTTCTGCGGGTGACACCACCTTCGGCGGCGATGTTGTGCTCAGCGGGACACCTGCAACTACAGCCGTCTTTGGGCAGAATGCCGCGCCCTTTAACACCCTCTCTTCTGATTATCAGTCGATGTTGGATGAAGGGGTATATAATAACGTGGGCAATAAAACGGATCCGGTAACGGTGACGCTCAATAGCCTGACCATCGGCCAGAACTATGCCGTGCAGGTCTGGGGAAATGATTCGCGGAATTCCAATGGTCGGAACATGACGGTTGCCAGCGGGACGAATAGCGTTGTGCTGGATTACAACAGTACCGATGTGTTGGGCGGTGTCGGGCAAACGGTGTCGGGCACGTTCACCGCAGATGCCGAGACGCAGGATTTCACGCTCACCCCGAATCTGGCTTTGTCCTTCAATGCCATTCAGGTGCGGGATCTCTCGGAGCCGGTGCCGTATGAGTGGGAGCTGGAAACGGTGCTGGCACTGGGCAACCTGACGAATGCGCCGGCGCTGTATACCACGAACTATTTGGCGACCACCTGGACGGAAGTGTGCGCGGAGATCATTGCAACCGGTGAAGCGCAACCGATTTTATATGAAGGGCTTGATTACAACGGCCATGCAACACGCGTCTTTGCCTGGGTGGGGCTTCCTGCCGACCTGTCTGAATCCGTTCCGGCTATCGTGCTGGCGCATGGAGCCGGTTCCGGTACGGCGTATAAAACGTGGGTCGATTTGTGGAACGCCCGGGGCTATGCCGCCATTGCGATGGATTTCAATGGGAAAAAGTCGGACGAAAGCGGAAGCGCAACGGCGCTGAGCAGCCTCCGCGGGCCCGTACAGGATGGCCGATATAACAACTCGGTGACCTATCCTGCGGTCGCGTTGACGAATCACTGGATGTATCATTGCGTGGCCGACAGTGTTCTTGCTCATTCACTCTTAGCCTCAATGCCCGAAGTGAATGCGAACCAGATCGGCCAAATGGGGGTTTCGTGGGGCGGCACGATCACGAGCACAACAATCGGGATCAACCCGCGCCTGGCCTTCGCCATCCCAACCTATGGATGCGGGCATCTCTACGATTCGTATCCGCTCTATGGGCCTTTGGCAGACTGCGAGTTATACCGACAGGTGTGGGACCCGATGATTCGTATTCACCGGGCAATCCTGCCGGTGCTGTGGTATTCGTGGCCGACGGATCCTCACTTCCCGGTGGACTGTCAGGCTGAAACCTATTTCGGTGCATCCGGAGAACGCATGGTCACGCTGATTCCCGGCATGACGCATAACCACCCCGCCGCGTGGAACCGGGAAGACAGCTATGCCTTCGCCGACAGCGTCATCAGCAACGGGACGCCTTGGTGCAAAGAGCAGAGCCTCGAACTGAGCAATAACGTGGCGACCGTCACATTCACTTCTTCGAAAATGCTCGATAGCGCGGTATTGGTTTCAACCAAAGGTTTAGGGTTTGCCGGCGATCTTTCGTGGACGCAAACCTCGGCGACGCTGAGCAGCAACGGGGGCGGAAGCTGGACCGTGACGGCGACGCTTCCGGCAAATACGACCGGTTGGTTTGTGAATGTGCTGAGCGATACGTTAGTGGTAAGCTCGGACTATCAGGAAATCATCACGCTGTCTTCAGATCAGCTGGAGATGAATCACTCGATATATTCCTCCCAATCCACCGGCACCGTTGCAGTGGCCTTTACGGCACCTACCAATGTAGAGGTCATCGATGTCAGCATCGGGAATGAGTCCCATCCGGGGGCTTTTGTGAATGCAACGAGTCTGCCGCTGGTTGATCCTGAAACCTATCCCTCAACATTTCCGGTCGGGATCGCATTTGATAATACGATAGCGGGGCTCACCGACGGCCAAACGGCAAGCGCCACCCTGACCTTTGTCTGGCATGAACTCGATGGTTCCACCGATCAAATTGAATTGCCGATTCAAGTACTGGCCTATTCAACTCTGGAGGCAGAGGTGGAGATTTACGCAACGTCAAACACCGACTACGGAAGCAACACGACCGCAACGATGATTTCTTCCGTGCTGACGGCCGGATCGGCCACCTTCCAGATTGCCTTTGATGTGGTTCCAATGGTTGGAACAAGTATCCGGAGCGGGGACGGCGGCGGGAGTACAACGAGCAAAAGCTGGGGCATTTTCTCATCGGGCGAAACGGGAAATCCCAGACTCAACTTTAATGGCAATGCCGGGGAATATGTTGAGCGCATCGCGAACCTGCGAGTGACTAATTTTAATGCCAATGGAAGCGGCCTGGCGTCTGAGGATATTACGGATCTATCCTTTCGAACGATTACGATTGCGGATGCCCAATCCAGTCAAGATCGAGTTGTGGTGGCCGCCAACGGTGTAACGAATAATGCAAGTGGCGAAAAGCTGGCCTCGAATCCCTTTGTTTACGATCTGGAAACCCTGGCGGGGTCGGCGATGGTCACCAACTGCTCGCTTGCTGTCGGAAACGCTTCGACCACCGATAAATGGTCGGTCAACAGTATCCGCGTGGGATATTCAGTGCAGCCCTTTTCGGGCAACCCCTTTTTAGTGTGGGTTTCCGACTACGGGTTAATCGGGGACGATGCCTTGCCCGAAGCCGACAGCATCGATCAGGACGGCTACGACAACCTGGCGGAATATGCCCTCGGCATGAATCCCACGAATTCGGATGCCGGTTCCAGGGATTGGAAAATCCTGTCGTCTGAAGGCGGAACAAACTGGTTCGAGTATGTTCATTATCGGCGGTCGGGTCTGTCCTATCTGCTGATAGATTCAACGAACTTAGTGGACTCCGTTGCCAATACGAATGCACAGGATCAAATCCTGATCGGTCCGGCGCTGGATGGCTATGAGCCCGTGACAAATCGTTATTTGACCGATGAATCGGCGAAATTTATCCAATTAAAAATCCAGCAGGACTGAAAATTATGAAACCTTATATGTTCAGGCGTGTGGTGGCAGGTTTGCTGTTATCCGGTTCGGTGCAGGTGGCAACCTATACCTGGGATGGGGGCGGTGCTAACACTCGTGTGACCACTGCGGCTAACTGGGATGTAGCTCCGGTTTATGGAAGCACCACGGATCTGGTTTTTGTAGATGCAGGTGCCAATCTGCCTGGAAGTACCTATGGTAATATCACAGCTCGGAGCATCTCGTTTAATGCGACGGTTGATGCGGCCTACGGAATTAATATTTGGCGGAGTAATAACCATACCCGGAGTCTGACGTTCTCTTCCAGTACGGGCGCAGCAACCTTGACCGTCGCCGCCGGTGCGGAGGGTGCCGTTTCCATTTCTGCGGGAACGCCCACTTCGACGGGCATTCAGAATGCAATCGTTCTCAACAACGCGTTGAACGTGGTCCACAACGGCAGCAACGCTCTTAGTTTAACGGCGCGGATTACGGGCTCCAATGGAATCACCAAGTCGGGATTGGGTGAATTGATTCTGGGCAGTGCGAATAATGATTACACGGGGAATACCACCGTTAGCGCGGGGACGCTTACGTTGTCGGACGATGCCCAACTTCTTTTTAATATTAATGCCGGGGCAAACAATCAGATCGCCGGTTCTGCAACCGTTAACTTTGATGGCGACTTTGCATTTGATCTGGCGGGGGCGACGACGGCCGTGGATGATTCGTGGATGATCGTGGATACGGCGAATCTCAGCGAAACGTTTGGGGACACGTTTTCGGTCGTTAATTTTACAGACATTGGAAACGACACCTGGGTGCAGCATATTTCCGGGTCTCGCTATTATGCCTTCTATGAAGCGACCGGGTTGCTGACGGTGATCGATGGACTGCCCGCGCCGGACAGCCCGGATGTTCCGACCAACTTCAGTGCGCACGCGGGAACCGAGTTGATTACGCTCAACTGGGATGAAAATAACCAGGGCGGATTCTCCCATTTCATACTTAGCCGCTCCGAAACCATGGGCGGGCCCTATGCAGAAATCGCATCAAACGCGGCGAACAGCTATGTCGACACAAACGTAAACAGCAGCACAACGTATTATTATGTTGTAGCGGCTCAAAATACGGCCGAAGAAGTTTCGGGAACCTCCAGCGAAGTTTATGTCCGTCCCTTGCCGGTCATCAATCTTGCCGGCGATTCCGACGGCGATGGTTCGCGCGATACACTGGAGCTGATGCTGGGAACCGATCCATACGATTCCAACAGTGTGTTCGGGGTTTCGGTTGTTCTATCCCCGACCAATGCGGTGTTGACCTGGCCGACCGTGACAAATGTGGACTACCGCGTTCAGTTTGCTTCCCGACTGGCTTCCAATGATTGGAACTTTATCGCCGGTCCATTCAGCGGATCAGGAGCGGATCAGGTTCATGTGGACTCGGAGTGGTTTGATGGCACCAATGGCTTTTACCGGGTCGTCGCAACGCTTCCGCCGCCCAATCTTGTTTTCATCATGTCGGACGATCATATTCGAATGGTGATGGGCAATATGAACCATCCCGACCATCCGGAGGTCTTGACGCCAAACATGGATCTGCTTGCAGGCCGGGGCGTCCGGTTTGATCGCGCCTATGCGAATACTGCGATTTGCAGGCCGTCGCGGGCCACCACCATTTCAGGTCGGTATGAATATAAGCATGTCACGAACTTCACCGATGATTCACCCAACAGTTTCGCGACCTCCCTTTGGGATGAATCCTATCCACTCCTCCTGAAAGACAACGGCTATCGTATCGGTTTTGCCGGTAAACTGGGCTTTGGAATGGAACTCGGAGAACACGAATATTCTGCTCAGTTTGACAAGTGGGGCGGCTTCGATGGAGACGAGCAGGGGAGTTATACGACTTCAGCAAATTCCGCGCTGAGTTCCTATGCGGCAGCATATCCGCATGTCAGCCGGGCGCTGGGTGCCTTTGGTCAGGACTTCATTGAGGAGTCCGTGGCCGCCGGCGGCCCGTTCTGCCTGACGCTGTTCCCGAAAGCACCGCATCTGCCGAATGACAATATTGATCCACTCGATCAGCATAAATATGATCACGTCAGTTCGTTTGTTCACCCAACCACATGGGACTATTCCTATACCTCGTCGATGCCCGATCAACCGAAATTTGCCCGCCCGCATCAGCGGCGCTGGACCACCGATGCAGAGTATCAATCCTTTGCATTGGGCTACTATCAGTTGGTCTCCGGAATGGACGCGGCCATTGGCATGGTGCTCCAAACCTTGGAAGAACGGGGCCTCGCGCATAACACGGTGGTCATCTATACCTCCGACAATGGATATTTTCTGGGAGCGCACGGCGGTTTTCATGGCAAGGTGCTTCCGCATGAAGAGGGCTCTGCAATTCCTCTGATTGTGTACGATCCGCGCGCACCACTCGAAACCGTGGGGCAGACGTCCGACGCTATTGTCGGCAGTATTGATTTTGCACCCACGCTGTTGGCCTTTGCCGGTGCAACCATTCCTTCCAATATGGATGGGGTGCCTTTGCAACCGCTGGTTCAAACCCCCGAATCCAGTGTGCGAGATGCCATGCTGCTGATCCAGAATTGGGCGAATGGAAATGATGATTTGAGTCGGGCGCTGGCTGTGGTAACCGAGCAGTATAAATATACGTTTTGGCCCTACGGCGATCCAAATGTTACGCCTGCTGAAGAAATCTACAACATCCCCGCCGACCCGTTTGAAACGAATAATGTGGCGGCCACGCTGGATGTCCCTACCCTGAATCAGCTTCGAGCCTATCATGCCGACTACGTTCAGGATTGGAGAGATAATGTTCCCTCGGGGGTTACGGGCTATGAGCGCATGGGCGATATTTTTGACCGTTCGATTTCGCACACCAATAAGCTCTTTCGCGGGATAGATGCGAGCAATACCGAGTACCTGTATAATTATCAGGATGTGGTGGGTGAAACGTACCCGTATTAAAGTTGAAATAGAACACCGTTGGGTTTTTAAAAGACAGAAGGAAGTTATGAATATAAAACGAATTATATTAGCAGGCGTCATGCTTGCATCCGGTTTGGCTGTACGTGCAGAACAACCGAATATCATCTTCATTTTTGCGGATGACTGGGGCTACGGCGATATGGGGAAACATGGCAGTACTTTCTGCCAAACCCCGAACCTCGACCGTATGGCGGAAGAGGGGATCGACTTCGCAAACTTTACCGTGAACAGCCCGGTCTGTTCGCCGAGTCGGGTGGCGGTGATGACCGGGCAGTTTCCGGCGCGGCAATGCATCCACCAACATTTTCAGGGCGTGAAAGCCCACATCAAACGGGGTATGCCCGACTGGCTCGATCCGCAGGCGCCGATGCTTCCGCGCATGATGCAGGAGGCCGGCTATGTGACCGGGCACTTCGGCAAGTGGCATCTCGGCAGTTCAGCGGACTCGCCCGTGGAAGATGCATATGGGTATGATGCTTTCGCGACGTTTAACGGTTCGGGTAAAAATGAAATCCCCAAGGGCGGTTCTGTTTCCGTTGACCGTGCTGAAGAGTTTATTCTCGAACATCAGGATCAACCGTTTTTTGTGAATCTGTGGCTGCACGAAGCGCATACGCCGCACTTGCCGCAGGAGCGCTTTATGGAACAGTTCAAAGATCTCGGAGAAGCCGAGCAGGTCTATGCATCCATCATTGCAGAAGGCGACGAAGCCGTCGGGCGCATCCTGAAGTTGTTGCAGGAGCTGGACCTTGATGAAAAAACCCTCGTGGTCTTTTCCACGGACAATGGACCGGAGCATTCGACGGATGATAAAGGCCACAAAGGGCAGGGCCTGGGCAAGTTTTATTCCGTCGGCGAAACCGGCGGTTTGAAGGGCGAAAAGCGGTCGCTGTTTTCGGGCGGCATCCGGGTGCCTTTTGTGGTGCGCTGGCCGGGCGTGGTGCCGGCGGGCCAGACCGATACAACTTCGGTGGTAACGGCCGTCGATCTGCTGCCGACCTTTCTGGAAGCAGCGGGCATTGCACTGCCGGAGGAATATGCGCCGGATGGTCAGAGTGTTTTCGCCGCCTTCAAAGGCGAGGAGTTTACGAGGACCAAGCCGATCTTCTGGGAGTGGCGCGGCGGGGATCAGCAGGAATATACCTGGCCTTCATTGGGGATTCGCGATGGTAAATGGAAACTGCTGGTAAACCCGGAAACGCAGAAGATGGAACTCTACGATCTGGAAAGTGACTGGGCGGAGAAAACGGATGTGTCCGCCAAATATCCCGAGGTGGTTCAGCAACTGTCCGAACAGCTTACTATCTGGAAACAGAGCTTGCCAACAGAACCGCCGGCAGTCGCTCTTTCCAAAGCTCGGAAGAAAAAGGAATAAAGGAAGGAAAATCGTGCAGCTGACCTTTTAAAGCGGCTGTATGAATTCAGCAACCACCCGGATTATTAAACAGGACTGTTCGTCATGAAATTGCTGCGGGTCGTTGCCTGGCGTGGCGCCACTGTCTGGGCGACTGCCCGTATATGCGTTTAAACTCTCGGCTGAATTGAGAGGAACTCACGTAGCCCACATCCATCGCCGCTTCATTCACATTCATTCCTCCGGCAATCTTCATGGCGGCGCTGTTCAGCCGCATAGACTTTACAAACTGGATGGGCGACACTCGGGTCGCCTGCTTGAATTTGCGGTGGAACACGGCCCGGCTCATCCCCGCCTTTGCGGCCAGCTCTTCGATGGTGACTGTTTTGTCGAGGCGGGAAGACACATACTCAATGGCCCGTGCGATTTCATTACCCACGCCAAATGCGCGTCGAGCGGAATCTCCCGCATCCCCCTTCAATACTGCGTAGTACAGCTCCCGAAGCCGACCGTCCCCAAGAACCGCCGTATCTGCCGGGCTGTCCCCCAACTGCAAAAGCCGCTGCAGCGCTTCAGAGAATGCGTCGTCCCAGCGGGCGAGTGCAATCCCCGGAGGGAGCGGACCGCCCCGAGGCTTTCGAATGGCCCCCGCGGCGTTTTCCATTGCAATGGCCAGTTCGGTCATCACGCGCGTATCCAGGGCAATCATCACGCCCAGGAGGGGATGATCCGGCGAAGCAGTGGGCGTCCCCGCCTCGACTGGCATCGACAGGGAACAGCACATGTATTGACTGCTGTCGTACTCATATCGCTTACCATCCAGCAGGGCTTCCTTGGCCCCGCTTACAATGGCCACAACGGTAGGTTCGTACACTGCCGGGGCGCAACGAACCGGCTCCGTAATCCGAAAGAGCTGCACCCCCTTCACTCCGGTTTCCACCAGGCCATCCCTGCGGATCCTGTTTTCAATGAGTTGTTTGATCTGTTGTTTGCTCATGTAATCAACGTAACCCTACAAAACGCATAACTCAATATAATGATACAATTAGGCATGTATTAGCGATTATATCGCCTATTAATGTCTTAAAACGATAGTTATGGTTTATTTAGACGCAGAAAATACCTGGCGTACAAACAAGGAGTTTGAACCATGACCACTAAAAAACAATTTGGACCCAAAGGCTGGACCCCGGAGCAACTCGACTCTCTGGCTGGCAAAACCTATGTCATCACCGGAGCCAACGCCGGTGCGGGGTTTGAGGCAGCGCGCGTGTTGCTGTCTAAGGGCGCAACCGTGGTAATGATGAACCGCAATACCGATAAGTCTGCTGCCGCAATCGCGACTCTGAAACAGGAATTCGGCCCTGACGCTGACGTGACGTTTGTACGTACGGACCTAGCGGTGCTGGATTCTGTGCGGGAAGCGGCGGCGGAGGTACTGGAGAAGGTCCCCCGCATCGATGCGCTCATCTGCAACGCCGCCATTGCGCAGGTGGCCAAACAGGAGATCTCTGCTGATGGTTTTGAAAGTCAGCTGGGCGTGAACCACTTTGGTCATTTCCTCCTGTGTGGATTGCTCTTCGAACGGATCGAAGCGTCGAGCGGGCGCATCGTGGTCGTTGGCAGTAACGCGTATAAAATGGGGCTGAAGAAGATTCAGTTCGAAGACCTGAACTTCGACAGGAAGTACACCGCCTGGAACTCCTATGCTCAGAGCAAGCTGGCGCAGATGATGTTTGCCTACGAATTGCAGCGCCGGATTCAGGCTGCGGACAAGAGCGTTGAGGTTCAAGTCTGCCATCCGGGTGCGTCACGAACCAATCTGCTGAAGGACACTGCCAGCACGTTTAACAAGATCGTCTGGTCCATACTCTCCCGGTTCATCGCACAATCCGCCGAAAAAGGCGCCTGGCCCGAAGTCATGTGCGCAACGGCAGCGGGGCTGAAGTTCAAGACGCTTTATGGCCCGACAAAAAGATCCCAAACGGTCGGCCCCGTCGGCGAATGTCCGCTGGATGAGTGTGCCTTGAACCGGGGGGCGGCTGCCAAACTCTGGACGCTCTCTGAGCAGAAGACGTCTCTGAGCTGGTCGCTGTAGTTCGGCTGGAAAAGAAAGAAAAGGCTCGGGATCAGCATTCGGATAGCAGGTAAAGCTATAAGATGCTGTCTTCTGTGTTCCTCTTTGGGTGCTTTAAATTGAACTTCATCGAGAATTGAATGTCAGCTGGTAGGTCGGGACCCTATAATTCACGATCCCGTTTCAAAAAAACGATAGAGAGGCTCGTCTATGAAAATCCGGACTTTATTAATTCTTACATTGTGCGCATTCACGAGCGTGTCCTTTGCGGGAAGTGTTTATGCCAGCGATGGAGGACAGCCGTGGATGAAGTGGTCTACGAAAACAATCAAGCCGGCCAGAAGGGTCGATCCGGTCAATTCGTTTGGCGGATCGGAAAAACATAAACTGAAAGCGACCGGCTTTTTCTACGTGACTGAAAAGTCGAACAAGTGGTGGATGGTTGATCCGGACGGGCATCTGTTTTTTATGACGGGGCTGAATTCGGTCGAGTCCAAACGAGTGGGGCGGTCTGACTCCGAGGCATGGGCGCAGGAGACCTACGAGCTGATGCGGATGCATGGGTTCAACACCATTGGGCGCTGGTCGGAACAGGATGCATTTCAGGCGGCAGGGGTTCCGGTTCCGTGGTGCAATACAACCAGTTTTGCGAAAGACTACGACAAGCAGCGCGCTACGGAAAACGGCGAGAGCCGGTTTCCAAATCAGACGCTGCCTGTATTCGATAAAGAATGGCCGGCGTTTTGCGAGGAATATGCCCAGCAGCAAATTGGCCATTTGAAAGACGACAAGTGGCTGATCGGCCATTTTTCCGATAATGAAATTCCATTTCGTCCCGATGCGCTCAGCAAATATCTTTCCCTGCCCAGCGATGATGCCGGCTATAAAGGGGCCCGGGCCTGGATGCGCGAAAACAACTACAAACAATCCAAGGTTACGGATGAACGTGTTCAGCAGGAATTTCTGGAGCATGTGGCACGCCTCTACTATGAAACCGTGGCCGGGGCGATCCACAAGGCCGATCCAAACCATATGTATCTAGGCAGCCGGTTGCATGGGCGCAGCATCAGTCCCGCAACGATTACGGCGGCCGGCGCATGTGATATCATTTCTATCAACTACTACCACCGCTGGGAACCGGAACAGTCCCGCATGAAGGATTGGGAAAACTGGTCGAACAGCCCGTTTTTTATCAGTGAATTCTACGCCATGAAAGTCGCCCGCGAAAATATACCGTCCGATGCCGGAGCAGGATTCCGGGTGAAGACCCATGAGGACGCCGTCGAGTTCTACCACACGCACACCGTTGCGCTTTTGAAAAAAGTGCCCAGCTGTGTCGGCTGGCACTGGTTTAAATATGCCGATGATGCCCCGGATTTTCAGAAGGGGATTGTTTCATCTGAGGGCGAGGTGCAACAGACCCTGCTGGACGGAATGAAGATCGTGAACGCTCAGGTTTATTCGCTGCGCGGATTGCGATAATTCGCAGTATTCCTCTGCTCCTCCACAGGATGCGGGATGGGGCGCGGGGAAAGGAGTTCCAATCATTGGAATAATGACTGCAATGTGATGACTCGAGGGAAAGTCCGGCAGGTAAATAATTTGGGTGGAAAATAAACGGGAAGGTCGACGGGTATTCTTAGCCTGAAACGATTCTGGTCGGGATATACTTTCCGGAAAAAGAACTGTGCAAACGAAGTTTGGAGTAATACGATCGTTCCGTTGGACTTATAGATCTACACATGAAGACTGTATAGGTTAATTATGAAGACTATTCATTCCAAAAAATGGGTATTACCCTGTTTGTTACTGGTTTTGGTGAGCCTGGTTGCCAGCCTGGCGGTCGCTGATGACTTTTCGCAGCTGCATAAACCCAGAGTCTTCACTCTGTTAGACGATAAGCCCGTCACGTTAAAAGTCCTAGGCTGGAATCCGCAAAGTAAAAAGTTTCATGTTGAAAGTGGCAATGGGAATAGGATTTGGATAAGTCCGGCGAAATTCAAAGATAAAGACCAATCTTACTTCAAAGAATGGATTTCAGCTCAATGGTTTTTGTCTAACAATAAGCTCTATGTCTCAGCCAAAAGAGTAACCAAAGGAGACCATGTTTCTTATAACGTATCCGTACATAATAAAACCTCTGTTGACTATGCAAAAGTATCTCTGAATTACGAGGTGGAACGGGTATGGGATAATTATGAATCGGGAGAAGAGGAAAATAAAAACGTACCCGGGAAAATTTTTATAGGATTGATTAAGGCCGGATCACAAAAAGCGTTTAAGACCCAGCCTGTCAGGGCTGATGAGACCTTTAGAACTGTTTACAGCCCGGATCTGGTGAGGGTATCTAGCGGAGTGGGTTATACATACACCCATGAAGTTCCAGAAAAAACCGGGAAAGAAAAAGTGAACGGCATACGGCTCAAATTTCTAGGGCCCAAGCTCGATAATGTTCAGATTATCAGAGAGGTTTACTTCGAAAAATGAGTGTCAGAACTATTGTTTGTCTAGTGAATCGTGCGCTCCGTCTTACTAGTCCGGAAAATTTTTACCACCCGCTGAACTGGTGGAGGGCGCTGAGATACAGAGGATTGGGTGCTCAGCATCTCGGCGCCTCTGAGGTGAAAAATCCGCACTGGACGATAAGGTTCCAAATAGTGAAACCGTTTGCTGTGCTGATGATGCTGTACTTCTCGTTCAATTGCACGGCCCAGGAGATGCGGGAGTGGCGATCCAGAGATGGCTCGCAAACGTTATCCGCGAAATATATAGCACTCAGAAATGGTAAAGACGTCTTGTTGCTTGGCAAAGAGAAGCAGCACGTGAAGGTGCCTGTTGAAAAATTATCTGCTGAAGATCAGGAATATGTATTCCAGGCAGAAAGCAGTCGCGCTCTCAAGAGTACGGGGGGGCAGATTCGGGGGCTCGACTACAAGCAGGGGGAAATCCTGGGTCCGCTCGATGCTATAGATGGTTCGAGTTTTTTTCTCTATGTTCCTGAATCTATGGCCAGAGACCGGTTAGTGCCTCTGATGCTTTTCACGGGGCCAACGGGTGGAAAGATGAAGTACATCAACGAGCTCGTCGGCGGAGCGGAAGTTACGGGATGGATCGTTGCCGTAGCCATTGAATCGGATTATTACAACTCGGTAGACGTTAACAGATCAATTTGCAACAGCATTGTGCAAACCCTGTTAAATACTGCTCCGGTTGATCGGCGACGGCTCTATTTCGCGGGCTTTTCGGCAGGCGCATCGGTGAGTTATTATAGCGGGGAGAAGTGGAAGGCGTGTGGATTAATTCCGATGAGCACGTACATCCCCCCAAGACTCGACCCGCCCACATGTGATTCCATCATCATCACCGGAGGGAGTGATTTTAATCGTTATACAAGTGCATACGCGCGGAAAGAAATTGGGAAGAATGCGGTTCACTGGTTTCATGGTGAAGGACACAAGACCGCTCCTCCCTGGATGATGCACGATGCAATGGCGCTGCTGGAAGCCCGGTTTCTTGAACGTAATTCAAATAACAATAAGCAGGAGATGAGTTCGTATATCTATTCAATGATGAATTGGATTGGTGGGTTTAAGGAAAATGATCCCCATCGTGCATACTATTGGGTATGTTATTTAAAAAGCACATTTCAACTTAACGCTCTGCAGCTGATGAAACTGGATTCGCTTTTTGAAGAACTGGATAAGAATGAACAAAACAGGCTCTATACGAAGGGGCTCGACGATCTTGATGAACTCTCTCAATCCTATCTTGCTGAAATAACAAGGGAATCCAAATTGAATTTTGAAGATACTGCATTAATCGCTGAGTGCGAACCATTGATACAAACGTATAAAAATACTCCCGTTATAAAAGATGCTTTGGAGGCCTTGTGTATGCAGACCGATGAGCCTGCATGTGTGCAGCCCCATTGGGAGGAGTGAAATCGACCTGAGCCCATAAAACCATCGCCGCATAGATGTTCAACTGGATTTGTCATGGTCCAAAAAGGTCTTTTACTAAATTCCCGAAGATCGGCTGATTTCCTCATTTGTTCGCACTGGACGCTGAAGGGAAGATGCTGCATTCGCAGGGTGGAGGCCGGTGGTTCTTATCATGAAGGTGTCGTGCTCAAAATTTTTTAATAAATGGATTTCGCCCGTTTGGCGCAAGCCCATAATAAAGGCACCGATCTGCGCTTCGAAAGCCTCGCCCCGACATAATGTCGGTCATGGCTGCGGCCGCTTCGGCACGGGTCAGGGTTTCGTGGCGGACGAGTTTGGCCATGACGTCTTTAAGCATGATTGTGCTCCCTGAAGTTTCCAATCAATGGAAGACGATATTCCAAGGGTGGAAGATGAAAAGGAGGGAGCACAAAAAAAGAGCGTCCGGAAGGGCGGGCTCGGCCAAGTTTCTTTTTTTAAGCTGATTTTAAGATTCCGTTTAGTTCCATTTAAGGTTCGGGGGATACAGTGGGCAGAAACTAAAGGAGACACTCTATGTTTGATTTGACCCATATACACCCGATGATTGTTCATTTTCCGATTGCGCTGTTGTTTGTTGGTTTCATGAGTGATCTGATCGGGCTGGTGACCAAGAAAGAATTCTTCAACAATGCCGGATTTTACCTGCTGATTCTTGGAACTCTGGGCGTGATTGCCGCGTTCCTTTCCGGGGAGGCTGCCGGAGATGGGGTGATGGAGGCCGGTGCGCTGGGGCAGGCGCTGGAAATGCATGAAGCTGCGGCGGAGCTTTCGCTTTGGCTGATGGTGGGAACGGCGCTCGTCCGGATTGGAGCGGTGCTGTTGAAGAAATACAAAGGTGCCGTGAAGGCGGTGGCTCTGTTGCTTTTTCTGGTGGGTGTGCTTTCGATTGCCCGAACCGGTTATTATGGCGGAGAGCTTGTATTCAAGCATGCGGCGGGCGTACAGATTGATCTGGGGATCGACTTTGGTTCGCTGGGTGGTGAGGATGTCGATTGATGTGGGGTAAGCCAATGAAGGGGTACCGATGCGCGTTTTGATTGTTGAGGACGAAAAAGGAATTTTGAATTTTCTGAAGGAAGGACTTCAGGAAGAAAATTTTGCCGTGGATACCGCTCAGGACGGGAACGAGGGGCTGGAACTGGCGCTGACCAATGAGTACGATATCGTTTTGCTGGACTGGATGGTTCCGGGTGTCAGCGGTATCGAGATCTGCCGGCAGATCCGTAAGCAGGAGAGTTCGGTTCCGGTTATTTTTCTGACAGCTAAGGACACGGTTCATGATGCCGTTTTCGGATTGGAGGCGGGAGCCAACGACTATATCAGGAAGCCGTTCGAATTCGAGGAGCTGCTGGCGAGGATTCGGGTGCAGCTCCGCGCGAACGGCAGTGAGCATGCCCGGCTTGAACTTGGAAATATTTACCTGAATCTGGATACGCACCAGATGTTCAAGGCCGAAAAGGAAATCAAGCTGACCCAGAAGGAGTTTGCGTTGCTGGAGTTTCTGATCCGCAACAAAGGCAAGGTATGCACCCGTACGCGCATCATCGAGCACGTATGGGATATTCATTTCGATTCCGACACCTCAGTCATCGATGTTTACATTAATTTCCTGCGCAAGAAACTCGATACCGGCGACGGGGTTAATCACATCGGCACGGTCCGGGGCGTGGGCTACATCGCTCGGGAGGATTAAAATGCCGATGAGTCTGAGAAACCGGATTGCCTTTTATTTTGTGGCGGTGACGGCGCTGTCGACGGCCCTTCTTTTTTTTGTGATCTACGGCATTGTCCATACAACCGTCTACACGCATCTGGATAAGGATTTGGAGGCTGAATATACCGAGGTTTCAAACAGCATCATTTATCTGGACGACGAGTTTATATTCGCCAATGAATACGAATGGAGCGAGCAGGAGCACGGACAGGTCGAAGTCAATCCCATCTTCATTCAGGTGGTTGATCCCGAAGGGAACAATCTAAGGAAAACCATCAACCTGCGGAAAAGTGATCTGGAATTTCACCCGCATGCAACCCGGACTGAATTCTATGATCTGCTGGTTGCCGGATCCTCTGTGCGGCAGATTCAGGCCCCGTTACGACCGGACGACGGACCGATCCGGGCGTACCTGATTGTTGCCATTCCGTTCGAAGAATCGGCACGGGTGTTGTTGAATCTCAAGTATGTGCTGTTCATTTCGTTCCCGACCGTACTGATCGTTTTGTTTGCCGTATCGCGACTGATTGCCGGAAGGATCATTTCGCCGGTGAATACGGTCATCGCCACCGCCGACCTGATCACCCGCGAAAACATGAATGCGCGTATTCCCGCGCCACCGCGAAATGACGAGTTGAAGAAACTGGCCGATACGATAAATCGCCTGCTTGATCGGCTGCAGGAGGCCTTGCTGCGCGAGAAACAGTTTACAGCCGACGCATCGCACGAGCTGCGTAATCCGATCTCAGTGATCAGAGGAACGCTCGAAGTCCTGATTCGCAAGGACCGTGAACCGGAGCAATACAAGGAAAAGATCCAGTATGTAATCGGCGAGGTGGACCGAATGGCTGGGCTGATCGATCAATTGCTTTCGCTGGCCCGTTCCGAAGGCGGGCTCCAGCCGATGATGGGGCCGGTTGATTTAAGATTAATCGTGGAGAACACGTTGAGCCACTTCAGTGGATGCATTGCCGATAAAAATATTTCCGTACAATGTGGATTCAGTGACTCCAACATCGTCAATGTAGATGCCTCAATGACCGGGATCATTCTTGAAAATCTGATTTCGAATGCGGTCAAATATTCCTTTAGCGATGGCACCGTCGATATGCAAATCCTCCGGGAGGTAAGCACCATCGAGTTCTCGATTACCAATTGCGGACACGTTATCTCTCCCTCTCAGCTGAGCAGTATTTTTGACCGGTTTTGCCGCGCCGACCAAAGCCGCTCCGCCAGTGTTCCGGGCACGGGCCTCGGTTTGGCGATCGTCAAGCGGCTCACCGACCTGCAGGGTTTGACCATCTCTGCCGAAAGTTCGCCGGAAGACGGCACCACATTCCGGATCGTTTTTCCTGCAGGATAATTTTTAAGTGAATTTTAAGACTCGGTTAAGCATGGTTTAAGAGGCGGTTGTCTATTCTTTCCCCAGTTGAATATAAAAAACCAACAGGAGGTTTACCATGAAGTCTAAAGTACCCGCAGTTCTTGCCGCCGTAATGCTCATCGGAAGTTCCGTATATGCCGCATCGGCAGAATCCACTATCACTAACCTCAAGGACGCCATTGAGGGGGAGACCACGGCCAGCGCCAAGTATGCGGCGTACGCAAAGAAAGCCCGGGAAGAGGGATATAGCAATATCGCCCTGCTTTTCGAGGCGACATCGAAGGCCGAAGCGATTCACGCCGGGAATCACCGTTCAGTATTGATGCAACTCGGCGAAAGTATGGGAGACATCGACCCGCAGTTTGAAGTGATGTCGACGCAGGAAAACCTGCAGGATGCCATTACTGGCGAAAGCTATGAAATTGCGACCATGTACCCGGAGTTTCTGAAAGCCGCTCAGAAGGAGAGGGTTAATCTCGCTCTGATCTCATTCAACTATGCCTATCAGACCGAGAAGGCGCATGCGGCCCTGTATAAAAATGCCCTGGCGCAACTGAAAGCCGGTCAGGAGAGTTCGCTGGCGTCCCAATATTTTGTTTGCATCACCTGCGGTAATACCTACGCCAACAGCGCGCCCGAACGATGCGGCATCTGCATGACGCCGAATGAACGCTTTGTCACGATCCAGTAGTTGTACTGACCAGCATATTGTCGAAGTCCGTCCCGTATGTAACAGGGCGGATTTTTTATTGCGTTGCGATCTTGGGCGCAAAAAAAAAGAGCGTCCGGTGAGGACGCTCTTTGCAGAAAAGTCAGGATTGTTTTATGCAATCTTGGCTTTAGCAGCCTCAGCCACTTTGCTGAATCCTTCGGCATCGTGGATGGCGATTTCGGACAGCATTTTGCGGTTGAGGGTGATGCCGGCTTTGTTGCAGCCATCAATGAAGCGGCTGTAGCTGATGCCGTTCATGCGGCAGGCGGCGTTGACGCGAACGATCCACAGACGGCGGAAGTTGCGTTTTTTGTGCTTACGATGCACATAAGCCATGGCCTGTGCGCGATCGACGGCTTCTGTAGCCGTACGGAAAAGTTTACTGCGTGCACCACGGAAACCTTTAGCAAGTTTCAGGCGGTTGTTTCTTCTGCGGCGTGAAGCCGGTCCATTGGTTGCTCTTGGCATGATTCAATCTCCAGCAATTAGATATACGGAGTGATGCGCTTCATATCGGCTTTGTCGACGATGTCCTGACTGCGCAGTTTCCGTTTTTGTTTACGATTTTTGTTCGAAAGAATATGACTTCCGCCCATGTGATTGCGCTTCAGTTTGCCAGTTCCGGTTTTGCTAAACCGTTTGGCTGCACATTTTTTTGTTTTCATTTTAGGCATATCAATACCACCAGTTTTTAAAATTTAAACCCATGCGTGATCCGGTGAATCGCGCAAAAGAGGGTTATGTATAGGGAAACGCCCTATGCGAGTCCACCCTTTTTTACGGACTTTTTTTACTGTATCTCCCGATTACCGCTATGGCTTCCCGGAATACACAGCACCAGCCGACCCGGTCGAAGGTGATTTATGTAAAATACCTGATCCCCAACGGCTTCCCGGGCGAGGGCAATCAGTTCGGTATACTTAAATCCTTTGCGGATGGAAATCAATCCATCAATGCGGGCAAAACTGTGGGGGTAGAAGAGAGATAAGGCCGCATAGCCCAGATAAGATGCCGGATCGCGCCGGAGATCGCTGAAAACAAGTCGGCGCCGAACTCGGGGCTGCCACAGACGAAGCAGGGCGACAATGTGCTCCTCCGTTAGGTGGTGCAGGAAATGATTGGCAAAAACATAATCGACCGGATCGTCGAAGGACTCGGCCAGCAAATCGGCCTTGCGGATCGTAAGCCCGGGGGTATTTCCAAAGGTTGAGCGGGCATAGCGGATAATGCGCGGATCAATATCGCAGGCGCTGATGCGCAGCTTCAGGCCGCGCTTGCGGGCGGCGTTGAGCAACCATACATCGATGTCGCAGCCGCCGGCGCCCATATCCACCAGATGGTATTCCCGGTCGGGATCCAGCATGATATCGGCCAGCACCTCGCGTTTCAGAATGGTGCGATAGCGCGCCACCTGCCGATTAATGGCCGAAAACTGCCGCACGGTGCGCAGCAGTCGGGTTTCGTCGCAGTCCGGCGCATCCATCAGCTCATCGATGGTGGCGCGGGCGGTCATATTGGGGAACAGGGTTTCCATTTCAGATTTTCTCGAAACGAACGATTTGCAGTAGGCCGCCGAAGAAGCGGCGGCTGCCGGCCTGGCGGAAGCCGCGCTCCTCGAAGCGTTGTTGGAGGGCGGAGCGGTCGGGATAGAGCTTGAGGCTGTCGGCGATATAGCCATAGACATCGGCATTTCCATGGAGCACAAGTCCCCAGAATCCACCCCAGAACTTTAAAAGCAAATGACTGATACGCTGGCCGGCGCGATTGACGGGTTTGGAAAAGTCGAGAAAAGCGGCCTGACCGCCGGGGCGAAGCACACGTGCTATTTCGTCGATCGCCTGATTCAGGTCGGGCGCATTACGCAGCGCGTAGCCCCCTGTCACGATATCCAGACTGGCCGTTTCGCAGGGCAGCTTCGCCATGCTTCCTTCTATATAGGTGATTGCGGCATTGTCGGTTCGCTTTTCGGCAATTGCCAGCATCGCTGGCGTCAGATCGAGGCCGGTTGCTTTTCCGGTTGGATACCGCTCCGCCAGCATGCGGGTGATGTCGCCCGTGCCGCAGGCGAGATCGAGGCACTGCGGCGCTTCCAGTTCAGGCAGGCTTTTCAGTAAATGCCGTTTCCACGCGCCATCGCGGCCGAACGAAAGCGCCTGCGTGATGAAATCGTATTTCGGGGCCACTTCGGAAAAGAGCGAGCGGTTAAAGGTCTGTTTGGATTCCGGGGCGCTCAGATAGTCCATCGGTTTCAGGTTAAAACGAGTCGTCATTGGGCGGTTCCTTTGGGGTTGGCAAGCGGGCTGCCGGGAATGGTCAGCATGGCAAAGTAGGGAGCGAGGCGTTTCCGGATGGCGGGTCGAAACAGCACGCGGCGGGCGAACCGTTTGCGAAGCGCAGAGAAAATCCGGCCGGTGCGCGTTCCCATCCACATACCGCTGGCGGCCCGGTCGGCGGCATAACGGAAGGATTGGCGGCGCGCCCGGGAATAGTCGGAGAATAAGGCATTGGCCTGTGCCGGCGATTCAAGCGCCGTAGCGAGCGCACGCGCCAGATGGGCGGCGTCGGCGAATCCGGTATTCATGCCCTGCCCGCCGATGGGACTCATCACGTGGGCGGCATCGCCGCACAGCAAAATGCGCCCTTTATAGTAGGTACGCGCAAGACCGCGTTTCGGTCGGAATGAACTTTCGAACTGAAGCTCGGATTTTGACAGGTCGATGTCGCTCCGAGCATGAACCTGTTCGGCGACGGTGTGGCCAATTTCCAGTTGATCCGGATTACTGCGCAGCGGCATTTGAATGATCCAGCGCCGCCGACCTTTATTCAGGGGGAACGATTCAACCGACCCGCGCGGTCCGAAATAGAGATGCGCTTCCGAACCAAAATCGGTGAGGTCGGTAAAGTCGGCCATGAAAAATTGCGAACGGTAGGCTCCGCCGGGAAAACGAATGCCGGCCTGTTGGCGGACGAGGCTGCGGTGGCCATCGCAACCTACCAGATAGGACGATGCATATTCCGTACAGGCCGAGTTTCCGGAATCCCGTAACCGGACGCAAATTCCGTTTTCGGAGGCCTCTTGTTCGATGAATTCCTTGCCTTCCATTAAAAGCACGTGCGGAAAATTTTTAAGGTTTTGTTTCAGAAGGGCAATAGTTTCGGATTGCGGGAGGGACAGGATGTAGCGGTGTTGGGCGTCGAGTTTTGAAAAGTCGACGTCGCCCAGAAAGGAGCCGGCTTCGAAAACTTTAGCGGTGGTAATCGGAATGCCCTGTTCAGTAAACTCCTGATCCAGCCTCAGTTCTTTCAGCAGATGGAGCGAGGGAGGGGTGATGCCGATCGCCATCGAACCTTCCAAGGGTTGGAGGCGGCGTTCGGCGACCAGCACTTTCAGTCCGCGCTGCCCCAGCTGATTGGCGAGCAGCAGGCCGACGGGGCCCGCTCCGATAATGATGACGTCCGCATCGGGCTTGCGTTCGACCGGGGTTTCCGGCGCGGCTTTTTTTCCAACCTTTGGAAACCAGAACGGAACCTGCGTTTGGTAGTTCCGGAAGGCCTCGCCGAAGCAGCGGAGGAAGCGCTTTTCTTTGATCGCGGCGCCGACGACGCAGTAGCCGGTCCAGGCCACTGCGAGCACCAGTTGATCCGGCGTCCAGGTGGCGGTGAGCCAGAGCAGGAGCGCAAAGGAAATATAGATCGGCTGCCGGACCACTTTATAAAGGCCGCGTGTGGCAAACGGTTTGTAGGTGGCTTTGCGGTTAAGAAAGACCGAACTCCAACCGACATAGCCGGTCTGCACGCCGAGCTGCGCGTCGGACATCGATTTCCCGAGCAGCAGCCACGCCGCGGCGGCCGCCAAGCCGATGGCGATTTTCCAACCATTGGAAGCTTCCCACCAGACCATGCCGGAGGGCGACCAAAGCCAGAAGACGGAAAGCAACTGCAGCGATGAAATCGTGGCAAAGACGGTCCACGAAAGTTTCGGGCCGATCCCGAGCGGAACCAGCTTGCTCATAAATCGTCGCCCTTTCGGAGAGAGGCACCACGAATGGAACAGCGGGAACGAGGCCATCAGAGTCGTATTCGCCAACAGGCTGGCCCAACCGCGGAACGGGCCGATTCCGATTCGCATGCCCGAAAACAGGGCCAGCGCCATGCTGACGACGGCGGCGGCAAAGATCAGATGGCAGGCGATGCCGTAGATCAGGGCAACAAGGCGTTGGGGCAGACTGTAGCTTGGGGTGTTCATTTGGAGCCTCGTTCGGTCAGATTCAGGCAGGCCGGCAGAACGAGCAGGTCGCAGAAGAGCGCGGAAATCATCATGCAACCGGTTAACAGCGCAAAGGTGTTGGTGGGAATAAAGCTGCCGAAGGCGCCCATCCAGAATCCGCCGACCAGTACGACGGTGGAGGCCGTCAGCGCGTGGCCGATCCGTCGGGTGGTGGAGCGCGTGGCTTCGCGGATCGGCAGATGCTTGAAGGCTTGAAAGTGGTGGAGATAGTGAATCGTGTCGTCCACCGCCAGCCCGATCACCACCGCCGCAACCATGGTGGTTCCGGTGCTGAGATCGATGCCCAGCACGCCCATCAGTCCCGCGCCCCAGATGATCGGCAGGATGTTGGGAATGAAGGCCGGAAGCAGGACGCGGATTGATCCGAAAAGCAGACAGGTGGAAATCATGACCACTGCGAGCGTGACGGCAAAGCTTTTCAGCAGCGTGGCGACGAGCTGATTCGAGTCGCGCACCATCTGGTAATAATCGCCGGTCGGCTCGACGGTCCAGCCGTCGCCCATTTCGGTTTGGGCCAGTTCCATCATCCGGTCGTTGATGGCCGCCGCGCGGGCCGAACCGATATCGCCGAGGTGGACCTGCGCGCGAATGATCTTCCCGTTTTCGGCGACAAACCGCGCCATTACGGGGGAGAAATCGACGCGAACCACATCCGGAATCTGTTCAATCTGTTCGATGAATCCAGCTAAGGCCGCCCCGTCTTCCATCGGATTAAACGGGGCTCCGTCGTTTCGCTGCATCAGCAGATCGATCGAACGCACGCTGCCCATCGTCCGGTTGACATCGGCGTGGGCGATGTAGGTGGGATCGCTCTTTTTGAAGAAACGAATGAGGTCGGTATTGTTTTCAACCTTCGTGGCCGCCCACGCGCTGGCCAGCGTAATCACGAGCGCAATCAGCAAAATGGCCGCCGGGAAACGGGTCGGCCAGTCGGCCATTAACTTCAGAAAGCGGTTGATGAAAGTGGGCTTTCCCGGAACCGCGCGTTCTTTGGTCCAGCGCAGGGCAATCGGTAGCATTGTGAAGGCAAAGAGCACGGAGAGCGAAACGCCGACCGCGGCAAACAGGCCGAAGAGCCGGACCGCCGGAATGGGACTCATGCAGAGCGACAGCAGTCCGGCGGCGGTCATCGCCGCCGTAAAGACGCAGGGTTTCCAAACATTGGAAACAGCTTTCCCAATGGCAGTATCGCCGCGGGCGCCGGCGAGCACAGCGTGGTTCCATGCATCGAACAGATGCACGGCCACGGTAACTGATAAAACAATCACGACGGGCGGCAGCAGCGAGGTGATGCTGTTCAGTTCCAGTCCGAACGCGGCATAGATGCCGAGCGTGGATACCAGACTCAGGCCGACGACCGCCATGGGCAGGACCACGCCGGCCGGGCGGCGAAATAGAAAGGCCAGCATGATCATCATCACGACGACCGACAATGGGATCACCACCGATTGGTCGTGGGCAATATGGTAGGCCACGCGTTCTTTCACCAGCGGGAGTCCGACCACATGAACCGTGCCCTCGATCCGATCGGGCGCTTCGGTACGCAGAGTTTCGAGCAGCTGCATCCGGTCTTCCCGGGATTGTTCGGGGTCCAGCGTAATCAGCAGTCCGGCGGTTTGGCGGTCGGTCGAAACAAAGCCGGGGGTCGCGGTTTCCAATGGTGGGAAATAAACCTGCAGCACTCCTTCCAATGATTGGAGCCATTCGATGTCGTTTTCCAACGGCGATGCGCAGACGTCGGGGCGCGTGATGGTGAGCATCAGTTCATATTCTGTGTCGAACTCCTGCTTGAACGTGGCATAGACCGGATCGTTCTTTGCCTGGTTCGACTGCATCGATTCGTTGTCCTGCTCAATGCCGAGGCCCAAAGTGAAATAGGCCGACACGGCCGCAATCACAACGATCAGCAGGATTTCCAATCGTTGGACGTTTTTACGCAGAGAGGACTTCGGCATGACGGACTGTTTCCTTTTTGCGGGTCGGTGCGGTGGCCGGCAGGACTTCCATCAGCGCGGTTTCAATGGTCAGTCCGGGGCCGAAGGCCATGGCGCAAATCGGATGCGCTTCAGTGATATCCGTTCGGTTGAGAATCCGATTGAGTACAAACAGCACGGTGACGCTGCTCATGTTGCCGTATTCGCGCAGCACCTCGCGGGAGTCGCTGAGCATATCGTCGCTGAGCTGCAGTCCGGTTTCTACTTTGTCGAGAATGGAGCGGCCGCCGGGGTGTACGGCCCAGGTGCGGATGTCGTCGAGATTCCATGTGGAAGATTTCAGTACGTTTTCCATAATGGAATTAATGTTTTCAGCAATGATGTTCGGGACGTAGGTGGAGAGGCGAATATCGAATCCGTGGTCGCCGATCTCCCAGGCCATATCGGAGGCGCCTTCGGTGGCCAGCGCAGAGGAAAAGGAGTGCAGGGAAAGGGCGGGGCGGGTGGCGCTCGGTTTGCGGGCGCTGACGATTACGGCGGCGGCTCCGTCGGCAAACAGTGAGTTGGCCAGCAGGCTGTCGGCTTCTTCCTGGAACTGGAGATGCAGCGAGCAGAGTTCAAGGCAGACGACGAGCACGGTGGCGTCGGGGCGCGCCTGGCAAAACTGATCGGCCATGCGCATGGCCGGGAACGCGGCGTAGCAGCCCATGAAACCGAGGTTGTAGCGCTCGGTGCTGTCCGAAAGTTCCAATCCCTGGATCAGGTCGAAGTCGGGGCCGGGGTTGTAGAAGCCGGTGCAGGAGACGGTGATGACGTGGGTAATGTCGCCGGCCGAAAATCCATCCGCATTTTCGAGCGCTTTGCGTCCGGCTTCCACGACGAGCTTGCGGGAGCATTCGGCGTAGTAGCGGTTGCGTTCGTGGGTGGTCGGTTCAATGATCCGCCCGTCCGCATCTTCGTGGAACAGGATGGATTCCGAGGTGGGGCCGAAGTCGGGCAGCACGCTGTAGCGCGTGTCGATGCCGGAGTGGTCGTAGATGCCTTTGATCAGGCGGCGGTTGCGCTTGCCGGGCATCCAGCCGACCATGCGGTCGCGGGCATAATCCTGGCGGTAGGAATATTGGGGGAGGACGGGTTCGATATGGTGGATATAGGTTTTCATTGGAAGGTTCCCGTTACTGAACAATCGATTTCGACGGTGTCGCCTACGCGGATGAGGCCGAGGACGGAGGGGGCTTTCAGATCGAAGGCTTTCAGGGAGATGGGGAAGGTCATCCTGAATGTTCCGAGATTGCCCGCCCGTTCCCACTCCGACAGCGTTACGGGCACCTCCTGTTCGATGTCCCGAATGCGAAGGTGCAAGTTGGCGGTGCTGTTGGTTCCAAAGGTTGGAAGTTCGGCGTTGGTCAGGGTTCCGGTAATGATGGGAAATTGTTTTTGATCGAGCATCTTGCGCATATTTTTATCGCGCTTGCCGTGGTCGGTGGACATTTCCAGTACGGTAAACGAAGCCTTGGCGGAGACCAGGACGGGGCCGTTGGGCGTCTCGTCGAAAAACGTGGCGGTGAAGGGTTGGGTTTTCACGAGGCCTTCAAAGTCGTGCAGCGTGGAGTTTCCTTTAAACTGGATGACGGCGGTTGCGTCGGCTTGTTGCGTTTCGGCGGAGGCGGCGATGCATAGGCTCAGGCCGGCGAGAGCGATATAGCGTATTAAGTGATTTGTTTTCATGAAGAGCAGAGTGCGCCTTTCGCGGGGATGCCGCAAGCGGTCCTACCTGAAGAGACCGTAAGGTTTAGAGGATTGTGACGGCGGGTTGCGGGTGCTAGCTTTCCAACCATTGGAAACCAAACCTATGAAGACTGAAGCGAATGACCTTCTATTAATTGTGGAAGACGATGTGAGTCTGGCGGAGCGCCTTGCACAGGGATTGCAGGAGGCGGGCTATGATTGCCGGCTGGCGGAATCCATTCAGGATGCGGAAACGATCCTTCAGGAAACAATGCCGGCGCTGGTGTTGCTGGATATGGGCCTGCCCGATGGCGATGGCGGCGATCTGCTGGCAACGATTCGCACGCGGCATGCGGAACTGCCGGTTATTATTACGACGGCGCGCTCGCGACTGTCCGATCGGGTGGGCGGCCTGGAAAGCGGGGCTGACGATTATCTGGTGAAGCCGTATGCCTTTGAAGAACTGCTGGCCCGCATCCGCATTCAGCTGCGCCATCAGGAGCGTATTCAATTGCAACGGACGGTCGGGGATTTGAAAATTGATTTGCCGAGCCGTACGGCAACGCGCGGCGAACAGCTGCTGGATCTGACGCCGCGTGAATTTGACCTGCTGGCCTATCTGGCTTCGTTGCGCGGCGAAGTGGCGACACGCGATATGATTCAGAGGGAAGTGTGGAATGTGCGCTCGGCCATGGCTTCGATGGAAAACGTGCTCGATGTGCATGTGTCGCGATTGCGTCAGAAACTGCAGGCCGATGGCGGTGCGCCTCTGTTGCATACGATTCGTGGGGTCGGGCTGGTGCTGAAGGAGACCGTATGAAAAAGCGTACCATTCGGTTGCGGGTATTTGCCTGGGTGGCAACGCATACTCTGCTTAACTTTTTTCTGATTGCGTTGGTGCTGCTCTGCTACGACTTTTACGAATATTGGATGAATCACGGCAATCTGGATGATGAGCTTGAAGAAATCCTGATGGTGCTGGTTGTGATGGCGATTCTTCTGCCGGTGAGTCTGGCGGGTGCCTGGGCCGTTTCGCGGCGGTTGCTGCGGCCCTGGCGCGATCTGCTGCTGCAGGCGGAGCATATCAGTGACGGCCAGCTGGATGACCGGATTAAAGTGGTGAATCCGACGGATGAAATCGGGCGGCTGGCAACAACGTTGAATCTGACGTTCGACCGCTATCAAACCCTGCTCGATCGCATGCAGCGGTTTAACTACGACGCTTCGCATCAGCTGAGAAATCCGCTGGCGGCCATTCGCACCAGCGGGGAGGTTTGTTTGAAACACGACCGATCGGAGGCAGAATATCGCTCCGTGATCGGCGGAATGCTGGAGGATGCGGGGCGGTTGAACCGCACGGTCGATCAATTGCTGCTGTTGGCGCGTGCGGCCGGAGACCTGGAGGGTTGCCGTGAGCGGATTCCGCTGGGTGAACTGATTCTGGAGGGTGTAAGGGAGGCGGAGGTGATTGGTGAATTAAGAGGCATTACCATTGAATGTTCGGTTCCGAATGAGCCGGTTTTGGCCGAAGTGATTCCCGATCTGCTGCGCGAAGCGCTGGCGAACCTGCTGGATAATGCGTTGAAATTTTCGCCGGATAACGGACGAATTGCGGTAGAGCTGGGGGCTGCGAATTCCGGATGGATTCGGCTCAGCGTGAGTGATTCCGGCCCGGGGCTGTCCCCTGAACAAAAGGCCCGGATCTTTCGGCCTTTTGTGCGCGGGAAGGCTTCTGAGCGCGAGAGTGTCGGCCTGGGGTTGGCGATCGTTGCCGATATCTGCCAGGCCCACGGAGCCCGTTTCGGGGTGGACGACAATCCGGACGGGGGAAGTTGTTTCTGGATGGAACTCCCCGATCCGCAGCGTCAGGCGCTCTAAATCCCCATGCCGTGGCCGTGGACCTCGCGGGTGCGGATCATAGTTCCTTCTTCCGTACGTGTGACGAGGCTGCGTGGTGGCGTGCTTCTCATCAGAAAGACGTTGCCAGCCACGGTGGATCCTTTTCCGATCACGGTGTCGCCGCCAAGAATGGTGCTGTTGGCGTAGACGACTACATTGTCTTCCACGGTGGGGTGGCGCTGAATGTGTTTGATGGGGCGTCCGTGCTCGTCGAGTGGGAAGCTTTTTGCACCGAGGGTGACGCCCTGGTAGAGCTTTACATTGTCGCCGATATGGCAGGTTTCGCCGATGACGACGCCGGTGCCGTGGTCGATAAAGAACCCTTTGCCGATGGTGGCGCCGGGGTGGATATCGATTCCGGTGAGGGAGTGCGTGTATTCGCTCATGATGCGGGGAATCAGCGGAACATCCAGATTATAGAATTCGTGGGCAATGCGGTGGGAGGTGATGGCGACGAGGCCGGGATAGGCCAGTTTCACTTCGGCATAACTCAGTGCGGCCGGATCACCGTTATAAGCCGCCTTTACATCTTCCACCAGCAGCGTCCGGATTTCCGGCAGCTTGGTGAGAAAGGTATTCACGATTTTGGTGGAGGCCATAAACAGATTGTCGACCGGGTCTTTTTTATCGTGCAGATAAGCGGCTCCCATCCAACGGAAGGGCAGGGCTTTCTCAATTTCCTGTTCGAGAATCTCGGCCGTATTTTTCAGCTGTTTAATGAAAAAGTTTTTGAAGTCAGCGGGCTCGGGAATATGACGCCCCGGGAATAATACATCGGAAAGCAGGCGCAGTGCTTCGATCACCTGATCAATTTCGGGGTGCGCCCAGAGCGGTCGATCCGGCAGGTCAGTTTCTTCCTGAGTATAGAGTGGAATCAACTGATCAGCTGTGTCTTCAATTTGTTTAATCGTATTCATAAAAAATCCTTCATTAAATGCAGATATCAAGCTAGCGCGAGGTGTGCGCGGAGGCAAAGTGAATTTTTGGATTTATAAAGACAACTGAAAATTATAATCGATCTTAATGATTGCTTGATTTAACTTTTCAACTGTTCTACAAAATAACGTTCAATTCATAAAACCAACGGGGGTTAGAGAAATGAAAAAATATCTGGTTGCATTATGCGTTCTCATGGGGCTCACTTTCTCAGTTTCAGCTGAAATGCGGATCTGGTCCGATAAAAAAGGAAATACGATTGAGGCTGAGTATGTCAGTGTAATTGGCAGCAAGGTTGTGCTGAAAACGCCGGAAGGAAAAACGCTGAAAGTCACCATGTCCGGCTTGAGTGCAGCTGATAAAAAGTTTTTGGCCAGTTCCATTCCGCCCACTATTAAAATTGACGTGGATATAGACAAGGACGAAGAAAAGATGCACGACAGCGGCTATTCTGTTTCTAAAAAAGAAACGGTTTCCTGTCAGGTTGAGTTGCAGAAAACAAGCAAGGAACCCTGCAATAGGGAATTCACCGTGCATGCTTACATTTTTGCAGAGAGTCTCCGGGATAACTCGAAGAAGATTATCATTCATAAGGAACAGAAATTAGATTTCAAAAATACAGCCAAAGTGTCATTCGCCTCGGGGAGTGCATCTGTGCAGAACTATAAAGGTTGGTCCAGCACATCAAATGGGAAGTATGGAGCCGAATATCATGGCTATCTGGTCATTGTGGAAGATGACCGTGGTAATGTGATTGCTGTTGAGTCGAATCAAACCACCTACGAGAAAAACATTGCCAGCATTAAAGGCAAAGACGTAGGCACCCGTTTCGACAAAAACTATAGGATACTCACGGAAAAAGAGCCGAACGTGGGCTATTACTACTGGTAGCCGGATAAATTTTTCTTTAACGGGGCCGGATTGTATTCAATGATCCGGCCTTGTTTTTTTGAGGATTTACAAATGAATTATATCAGTACACGCGGGCAGATGGAGCCCATCGAATTTCAAGATGCCGTCATGACCGGACTGGCGCCGGACGGTGGCCTGCTGTTGCCGGAGTCGCTTCCAAACATTGGAAACAAACTTGAGGCTTGGTCCAAACTCTCCTACACCGAGTTGGCTTACGAAGTTATCAGCCTGTTCGCCACCGATATTCCGGCGGTCGATCTGAAAAAGCTGATCAACGATTCCTATGCCACGTTCGATCATTCTGAAGTATGCCCTTCGGTGGAAGTCGGCGATTTCCAGATATTGGAACTTTTCCACGGCCCGACTCTCGCCTTTAAAGATGTAGCGCTCCAGTTCCTCGGCAACCTCTTTGCCTATATTCTGGAAAACCGCGGCGGCAAGCTGAATATTCTCGGAGCCACCTCCGGCGACACCGGTAGCGCGGCGATCCACGGCGTGCGCGGCAAGCCGAACATCAACATTTTCATCATGCATCCGGAAGGGCGGACCAGCCCATTGCAGGAAAAGCAAATGACCAGCGTGCTGGATGCCAACGTCTTTAATCTCGCGGTCGACGGCTCGTTCGACGACTGCCAGAACATCATGAAAACCACGTTCGGCGATGTGCCGTTCAAAACCGAGCACTCGCTCGGTTCCGTGAATTCCGTCAACTGGGCGCGCGTGCTGGCACAGACCGTCTACTATTTCTACTCCGCTTTCCAAACCTTGGAAAAAAGCGGCGCCAAAACCGTGCAATTCTCGGTGCCCACCGGAAACTTCGGCGATATTCTCGCGGGGTATATTGCGCAGCGGATGGGGCTGCCGATCAGCAAGCTGATTCTCGCGACCAACGAAAATGACATTCTTTCGCGTTTCTTCAATACCGGTGTTTACGGAAAAGCCGAAGCCGTGCCGACCATCAGCCCATCGATGGATATTCAGGTCGCCAGCAACTTCGAGCGCTATCTCTATTTTAAAGTCGGCCGAAATCCCGAAAAGCTCGTTTCCTTGATGAACGACTTCATGGAAAAGGGTGCGCTTTCGGTCGAGCTGGATGAAAATGGCACGGTCGATGAACTGTTTGTGGCAGGTAAAGGCGATACCGCCGGAACGCTTGCCATCATCAAACGCTATAAAGACGAATACGGCTACGTACTCGATCCGCACACCGCCGTCGGCGTACTCGTTGCGGAAAAGTTCCAATCATTGGAAAGCCCGACGATCTGTCTCGCGACGGCTCATCCTGCCAAATTCACGCAAGCGATCATTGATGCCACCGGCGAAGCGGTTCACCACCCGACGCTCGACGCCCTGGCCGATGCCGAAACCCGCTGCGAATCCATCGCCAACAATGTCGATCTGGTGAAGCAGTATGTGGTGGAGCATATTTAACGAGGCAGATAGAGAACGGTTTGATCAACTTTAGCCACAAGGTTTGGTAACAAAAACAGAAACGATATGGCACAAGAAATAAAAACCGTCAGAGAGCAAATTGCATGGTCGTACGCAAACCTTGCGCGAGCGGATAAAGCACTTCAGGATGGCGCGAAAAAGTATGTAATGATTCACCATATGATTCGTGCGAAATTGAACAAGGGACTCAGAGAACAAACAATGTCAATGGCGTCCCTTTATCAAGATGAACGATTAAAGATGACTGTTCCCCAGGCTTGTTATTATTGCGGAAGCACTTCGAAATTATCAGTAGATCACCTGATTCCTAGAATCAAAGGGGGCGCTGATGAATCTGATAATTTGATATGGGCTTGCCGATCTTGTAACAGTTCGAAACGCGATCGGGATATGCTCAGGTGGATGTTTGATAAAGAATCATTCCCATCCATTTTACTCCTGCGCAGATATCTCAAAATTGTGATGAGATATTGCGAATCAAACAATTTGTTGGATTTAAAATTGGAAGAAGCGCAGAAACAAGATCTACCTTTTGACCTTAGCATTTTACCTCACAATTATCCTCCTTTGACAGAATTGACATTATGGGTTTACCCCGAAGAGGAAGGCTAGGCAGCCATTTGAGGTTGGTAGAAAATTTGTGAAAGAGTTATTCTTACTGCGGATCGGAGAACATCATTCTGCCAATCAAACTACCTAATCATATCGGTAGCTGATCGCTAAGGATGGTTGGCTAAATACCGCACTTTATAGAGGTTTGGTTGGAAGGATCTGAAGTGTTTCTGTTCTCTCCTGCGTGACTTCCAGTGATTGGAACGCTAAATTCTACAACTGAACGGAGGATGAGCTATGGGCGAACCGGCACAGAAGATTAAGCCCTTATTTATAGAATGATTATCGGCAGATACCGGGTCATCCGCGCGATGCAATCAGTATAAATATATGCCTACAGATGCTTATCTGTTGGCTTGTGCCATGCGTTATAAGGCTCCGTTGTTGTCGTTGGACAGACAAATGATTCGCTTGGCTACGGATTGAAGTATTGGAGGTGTGATATGGAAGTCTGTACTTATTCGGAAGCCCGTCAGAATATGGCGGCTTTGCTTGATAAAGCCGATCGGGGTGAATGCATTCGCATTCGCCGGAAAGATGGGCATCTATATGAGCTCCGAGCTGCAATCGAACCGAGGTCTCCTCTGGAGGTAGAGGGCGTGGATCTGGACGTAACATCTGAGGAAATTGTAGGCATCGTTCGAGAAGGCAGAAGTCGTTATGGCGAAACCGAATGACTTCCAAGGGTTGGAACAGTACGTTCATGAGCTGAATGGAGGACGAACCATGGGTGAGCGAGCACATAATAAAGTTTCCTATACCTGGTGCGACTATCAGCAGATGCCGGCGATCCCGTTTATAGAGTGAAGGAAGAGACGCAGGCGTATCATTCCTGAATTCCAATCTTTGGAAAAAGTTGCTTTCTGGGCGGGGTTTGCCAAAATCTGCGGCTTAATTTTATGGAGACCCGATGAGACTGCCTATATCCCTTTTTCTAGCCATTAAATATCTGAAGCCAAAGCGCTCAATGGTTTCGATCATCACGGTGCTGACGATGATGGGCGTCATGTTGGGCGTGGCGGTGTTGATTGTTGTGCTCTCGGTGATGACCGGTTTTGATGATGTGCATAAGGAGCACATGATTAAACTGGATTCTCATATTCAGATTTCCACTCGCGGGCAGTCGGCGTTTATACCGGACCGGGTGTTGGAAGTGCTGGATGAAATGCCGGAAATCAAAGCGGCGGCCCCGGCGGTGGAAGGATTCGTGATGATGACCCGCTACGGTCAGGCCATTACCGCCGTGCTGCGCGGGATTGATCCGGAGCTGGAAAAGGATATTTCTGATATTGAGGCTTATTTGGTGGAGGGTGAGCTTCCCCTCGACGATGAAACAGTGGTGGTGGGCAGCCGGTTGGCGATGCAGTTGGGGACCGGCGTAGGCGATACGCTCACCGTTTATTCGCCGGAATGTTTTGTGAGTGAAGACGAGATTCGCCTCCCGGCGGAATTGACGGTTTCCGGCATCTTTTCGGTGGATATGTATGAAGTGGATTCAAAATTTATGATCTCATCGCTCCCGACGGCCCGCGATGTTTTTGCATTGGAGGACGGGATCCAAACGCTCCGTATTATTACTGACGATCCCTATAACGTGGACGAAACCGGATTTATGATTCGGCAGAAGTTGGCTGAAGCGTCTGCAGAGGATCGGGAGTTAAACTGGTTCCGGTTTCTTACGACCCGGTCCTGGATGGAGATTCACCAGAACATGCTCAGCACGTTGGCGGTGGAAAAGAATATGATGTTTCTTTTGCTCTGTGCCATTTCGGTGGTGGCCGCATTTTGTGTGTCGATCAATCTGATTAATATGGGCATTCAGAAAACCCATGAGATTGGACTATTGCGGGCGATTGGTTTTTCATCGGGTAAAATCGTCGGCATCTTTCTGTTCCTCGGAACGGTGCAGGGGGTATTTGGTTGTTTGCTCGGCTCCGCACTGGGGATCTGGTTTTCCGGGAATCTGGATACCATTCTCAACTTTATGCGGAAGTTTAATCCGAATCTGATGGCGGCCGAGTTTTATCAGTTCAGTCAGATGCCTTCCCGGACGACGCCGGAGGATGTGTTTTCCGTCTGCCTGATTGTGATGATTTTCAGCATATTGGCAGGAATTCTACCCGCGATCCGCGCCGCTTTAATGCAGCCGGTTGATGCGCTTAGATACGAATAGGCTGAGATTGACAAACAACCATATTGCAACCATTATGGTTGCGAAATGGAGGTGAACTATGGCGAGTATTACAATAAAGAATATTGACCCCGAGCTTTATGAAAAGCTCAAGAAACAAGCCGCCGAGCACCGGCGCAGCATTAACAACGAGGCGATTGTTTGCATCGAACGCAGTCTGCAGAGTTATCCTCTCCCTTCCGCACAGGATCTCATTGAGGAGTCCCGGCGGATTCGGGAAATGACCTCCGGATATAAGATATCCAATGAAGAGATCGACCGTTGGAAGAACGAGGGGCGGCCTTGATTGTCGTTGATACAAATGTGATTACCGGAGCTTTCATCGATAGTGACCATGCGGCGCTCGTCGATAAAGTGATGGCTAAAGATCAGGAGTGGTTTTCGCCTTATCTCTGGCGTTCAGAGTTTCGAAATGTCCTTTCGTTATATTGCAGGCATTCGGTCCTGGAATGGGGGCAGGCGTTGGAAATCAGTACAAAGGCCGAAGGTCGGCTGAGTGGTCGGGAGCTGTGGCCTGTTTCGGCGCGTGTGCTTGGTTTGGCTCAAGAGAGCGGATGCTCGCCATATGATTGCGAGTTTGTTTCAGTTGCAATCGATCTAGGTCTTCCTCTCATAACATTTGATATAAAGGTGCTTAGGCAATTTCCCTATATTGCCTTGTCTCCTCAGGAATTTGTTGAGCGATGAAACGGTTGCTTTCCATTCTGCTCATGCTGGTTGGTGTAGCGTCCGCGCAGGTTGACGGCGATCCGCTGTATGCAAACATTTCGAGCAGCAGTGAAACCTTCTATGCCTGGCGGCCGTTTTATTCCAGTTCGACAGAGCCGGAGCGCTGGCGAAAGGATTATCTCTGGCCGCTCTATACCAAAAAGGGCTTTAAGGAGGAGGAATACTCCCGCTTTCTGTTCTTCGGCTATTCAACCGATTTTTCACCGGATACCGAGCGCGACCGTAACTGGCTTATTCCGTTCTATTTTCAGGGCACTTCCAAAGACGGTGACGATTATCTGGCAATCTTTCCGTTCGGCGGAACGATCTATGAGTTTCTGGGGCGGGATAAAGTTACGTTCGTTTTATTTCCGTTCTACGCGACGTCTGACATTAATGAGGTGCACACCACAACGGTTGTTTGGCCATTCGGATCAAAAGCAACCGGCGACAAAGTGTACCGCTTCCGGGTCTTCCCATTTTACGTCAATAACACCCTGGAAGGGGAGTTTGTTAAAAAATATTACCTGTGGCCGGTTCTGAGCACGGTGGAATATACCAACGATCGCAATCCCGGCGGCGGATTTGTGCTGGTTCCAATCTATGGAAAAATCAACACGGAGGGGGCGGATAACTATTGGGTGCTTCCTCCTTTTTTCCGCTACATGACGAGTGAAAATCAGTGGATTGTTCATGTGCCCTGGCCGTTTATACAGCTGGCCGATGGCGAAATGAAAAAACGGATCTTCTGGCCGTTTTACGGTAAAAAAGAGTTGGGAACGCTGAGCCGGCAATACTGGCTTTGGCCGTTGATCTGGAATAATTCGACTCAATACGCATCGCACGAACAGCATCGTCGGAAACTGGTGCCGTTCATTCATTCTCAATCTGATGTGGTCACTGAAAAAACAAGTCAGCACGAGATCGGCGATGTGACTTCCAGGTATTGGAAGGTCTGGCCGCTGATGAGCTGGGAGCGGAATCAGGAGCGATCGCGTTTCCGGACTCTGGAACTTTGGCCTTTACGGAAGACGCCCGGGATTGAACGAAACTGGGCTCCCTGGTGGACGCTGTACCGCCGGACGAATGTGGATGGGGAAATCGGCCACGATCTGCTTTGGGGTGCTTACCGGCAGACCGCGGGTCCGGAGCAGTTTGAATGGAGCTTGCTCAAAGGCCTTGCGGGCTATAAAAAGACTGAGAATAACAGTCAGTACCGCTTTCTGTTTATGTGGTTCGGCGCTGAAGAGGAATAGCCATTTCAAATTTTATTACAGACTATATGAGTTATCCGGTCCGATCCGCAGAACGAGTGGGCGGGCAGGTGCTGCAGCTTTTTCATAATACCGGCCATGCCATGTTTATGCTGCTGGAAGCGACCTGGTTCATTCAGTTTTCCTTTGGAAAACGCAGCCGGCACGAGACGGTTACACAGCTTTACATTACCGGCATCAAAAGTCTGGCCGTAATTTCGGTGGTCGCCATGTTCACCGGGATGATTCTGGCGTTGCAAACCGGGTTGGAGTTGCGGCGGTGGGGGCAGGAGGAATTTATCGGTTCTGCCGTTGCGGTGACCATGATTCGCGAAATGGGGCCGTTCATGACCGGGCTGATTATTGCCGCCAGCGTCGGTTCGGCCATTGCCGCTCAGCTCGGAACCATGACGGTGTCGGAGGAGATTGCCGCGCTCGAAGTGATGAGCATTAATCCAAACCGTTTTCTGGTGATGCCGCGTCTGGTGGCACTCACGCTGATGATGCCGATTCTTGCGGTCTACACCAATATTCTGGGCATTCTGGGCGGCGCCATTGTGGGGACCACCCAGTTGGGCGTTTCGCTTACGTCTTATATGAATAACGCCACTGAGTTTGCAACTAATAAGGATTTATATGTCGGGCTCTTTAAAGCCTTCATCTTCGGAATAATAATCACGACGGTCTCCTGCCATCAGGGGTTTATGACCTCCGAGGGAGCGGTTGGGGTTGGTAAAGCTACACGGCGTTCTGTCATCATTTCGTTTTTGGTGATTCTGGTCGTGGGTTATATGATCACAAGGATGTTCTATCTATGATCCGCTTTGAAAATGTCACCAAAGTGCTCGGGCGAAGAGCCGTGCTCGATGATATCAGTTTCGAGGTCGGAGAAGGTGAAACCTTTGTCATTGTCGGCCTCTCCGGGGCTGGGAAAAGCGTGACACTCAAACATATGATCCGTCTCATGCTTCCAGACTCCGGAAGTGTCATCATTGAAGGCGAAGAGATCAATCATCTTGGGCGGCGAGCCTTGCAGGAGGTACGTTCTAAATTCGGTGTGCTGTTTCAAAGTGCCGCGTTGCTCCAGTGGATGAGCGTGTGCGACAATGTGGCTCTGCCGCTGCGCGAGCATACCAAAATGCCGGAAGCCGAAATCATCAGTCAGGTGAATGAAAAACTGGAGCTGCTCGGCCTGGGCGATGCCGGCGACAAATATCCATCCGATATTTCCGGTGGAATGCAGAAGCGGGCCGGGCTGGCCCGGGCGATTATCATGAATCCGAAAATTGTGCTTTATGACGAGCCCACCTCCGGGCTCGACCCGGTAACCTCCCGACGAATTGACGATTTAATCGTGAATATGCGTGAGCAGCTGGGTATAACCAGCGTTGTTGTAACTCACGATCTGCACAGCGCACTGGCCATTGGATCGCGGATTATGATGCTCCACGAGGGGCGTATTGTTGAAAACGCGACGCCCGAAGGGTTCATTAAATCGAAGAATGAAACCGTGCAGAGTTTTCTAGCGTCGCAATACATTACGAAAAAAGGCAAATGGGAAGAGTTGATTCATGAATAAATTCAACCGAGAAGTCAGCGTCGAAATTCTGGTGGGCCTTTTCATGTTCATTGTGCTTATTGCGCTCGGAATCTTCACGATTGTGCTCAGCCGCAATAAGCTGTTCAACGAAAGCTATCAGTATGACTTTGTTTTTACAGAAGTCAGTGGTCTGCGCGAAGGCGATGCCGTATATCTTCGCGGCATGAATGTCGGGCGTGTGAAACAAACGCAGCTCGAAAACCGCCGCGTGCATGTGTACGTCACGCTCGATCTTGAGCTCTCCCTGCGCCATGGCTATCGGATTGATGTGGTCGATGCCTCCATGCTCGGCGGGAAATATCTTAAGGTTTATGAAGGCCCCGAGGATGCGCAGGAACTCGGGGATAATGTAACCATCCTCGGCTCAAAACCGGTCGACATGATTGAAGAAATGGCTGCTGCCGTGAACGGGCTGCAGGAGATGATCGATGCCGTGGCCGCCGGTGAAGGAACGCTCGGGAAACTTTTACGCGATGACGCCATGTATAACAATATGGTGGAAATCAGCGACGATATTAAGACATTGGTAACCAAGCTTGAACAGGGCGAGGGCACCATCGGCAAGCTGCTCAACGACGACACGGTCTACGATGATGCCGCCGCAGTCATGGCGAATCTCCGTTCTGTTTCAGATCGGATTGCTTCCGGTGAAGGCACCCTCGGGAAGTTGCTGACAGAAGATGCCTCGGTGTATGACAACGTGGATGCCACCATGGTGGCGGTGCGCGAAATTACGGAGCGCATCAATGCCGGAGAGGGCACAATCGGTAAGCTGGTTAGTGATGCCAAACTCTACGAAGAAGCCACGCTGCTGGTTGAAGATATTCGAGCCGCCGTCGACGACCTGCGGGAAGCTTCGCCGATCACCTCCTTCGGCAGTGTTATGTTCGGGGCCTTTTAACAGGCGGAATGATGGACGTTCCAACCGTTGGAAAAAACGAGGTTCAATGTCCACACTGCGGGCACTTCGTCGGTCCGGCTTCCCGCTGTTCCAACTGCGGAATGCGTCTTGAAAAACGAATGGGCCTCAAATTGCTGCGACTCTCTGCCGTCGTCGTTGCCATCGGCGGCCTGTTCCTGCTTCAGCTCTATGCCAAAAACCGCGAACTGCCCTTGATCACCATCGATCGGATTACTCCGGTTATGAACTTTGCAACCGTCCGCGTTGAGGGCGTGCTGGAATCCGATGCCCGGAAGCTGCGCAGCGGTTCCGTGCTCTATGTGCTCGACGATGGAACCGGCACGCTGGCGGTGTTCGCAAATGATGTGCCGGCAGGAAAGCTTCCAAAGGCTGGAAGTCGTATTGCGGTTGCCGGCAATCTGAATGTCGGGGCTGGCAACGAAGTGCGTATGCAGGCCCGTTCGGTGGCGCTGCTTGAAACCCCGCCGGTGGATGATTATATTTCGGAGTTTCGTCTCAGCGACATCTCCGCCCATCAGGTGGATGAACGCATCACCGCTTTCGGACAGGTTTCCAAGGTCTGGAAGCCGGACCCCGGTTCTAAAGCACCGCATAAAATTGTGATTGAAGATCCCAGCGGAACGCTGGAGGTGGTGCATTGGCTGCAGGAACCGATTCCGGTTGAGGTGGGCGACCCGATTGAAGTCTCCGGCACAGTGGGCGTTTATAAAGAGAAAATTCAGCTCAAGCTCTGGAGCGCAGAGGATATCCAGCCGTTGGAAATAGAGGCACCCGTGGATGCGCAGCGAATGCATATCGGGAACATCACGGTGGAAATGGCCGATGATGTTGTGATTGCGGAAGGAATCCTCGGCCCGCCGAAGTCGATTCCCGGTGGCGTGATTTATCCTATATCCGATGGCACCGGCACCATCCTGGCGCTTTTCTGGGATAAAAATATTACGGGCGAGGAACGCGATGCGCTCGACGAAGACGTACGCATTTGCATTGAAGCACCTGTGGTGGTCTACAAAGGGCAACTGGAGCTGGTCCCGGAGAATGTCGGCGGGTTCCAGGTATTGGAATAACCGATGCTGATTCTGCCTGCCATGTTGTCGGTGCTCGCGGGAACCCTTGCTTCCTGCATCATCGCCATACTGCCCGGCCTGCATGTGTATAATGTGATGGGCCTCGCGGTCATGATGATATACGGCGCGCAGGAGGCCGGAGCGGCGATCGGCAGCGAACTCGTTCTTCCCTTCATGATCGGCCTCGTGTGTGGTTGGTCCATGCTCAACACCATTCCATCCGTTCTGCTGGGGGCACCCGATGAAAGCGCCATTTTCACCGTATTGCCCGGCCAGAAATATCTGATGAGCGGCCGCGGGCATGAAGGCGTCATGATCATCGGCGTCGGCGGTTTGGCCGGTGTGGTCTTATTATTATTGGTGGTGGGCCCGCTCGCACCGAAGTTTCTGCCCGTTGCCCACTACGTGCTGATGCGCCACATGCACTGGATTCTCTGGGTCATCATTACCTTCATTCTGATGACCGAGTGGCCGAAGGGCGGTAACCTTGGTCCGTCCGGATGGAGCAAATTTTTCGATGCCTGGAAGGGGCTGGGGGCTGGACTGCTGACCTTTTTCCTTTCCGCCTGGCTAGGCTTCATTCTTCTCTATCGCTCGCCGGTTTCGATCGATGTCGCCTTCCAGAATATTATGCCCGCTTTTGTCGGGCTGTTTGCGGTGCCGTGGTGCCTGCTGAATATGGTGAGTGGGGTTCAGGTTCCGGAACAACGAGTCGGCTCGTCACTGGGCATTACACCGGATGTCATCCTGCGCAGCGCCGCAGCCGGTGGTTTAGGCGGCGGTTTTGCGGCCTTCTTCCCGGTTGTAACCGGCGGGGTGGGCGGCCTGCTGGCCGGGCATGCCACCGCGCAGCGCGATGAACGCGTTTTCATGATGAGCCAGGGCGTGTCGAAAATGGTCTATTACACCGGAGCGTTGCTGCTCTTCTTTGCGCCCGGTCTGCATCTGACGCGCGGCGGCGGTGCGTGGATCATTAAAGGGCTCTATGAGCCGCAGGGGCGGGGCGACTACTTTCTCGCACTGGGCTGCATTGCCATTTCGGGCGGGCTCTCTTTTCTTCTGCTGTCGCCGCTTTCGCGTTTTATGCTCTGGATGATGGGGCGGGTTGATTACCGGAAAATCTCTGCGGCGGCCCTGCTGATTATTGTGCTGATGGTCTATGCCGTCACAGGCTGGGCTGGACTGTTCATCATGGTTGTCGGCTCCGGCATCGGCCTGATCCCCGTGCTGTTCGGATCCCGCCGTCTCAACTGCCTCGGCATACTCCTCCTGCCGATCGCCTGCAATATGTCCGGCTTCGGCAACAAAGTCGCCGCATGGTTGGGACTGCTTTAAAATCATAGGTCGGCACCTGTTGTTATCCTTTTTGGGCTGGCCGCCGTACGATAAATTAGATCAATCATCTCGGTTGATTGAGTAAGCAGAACGCGTTTCAAACCATCCGAAGAATGCGGCGCACCTGTCGGATGGAATATCACTGGAGATGCCATTCATGTTCTGTTGTCGAATTAAGGTATCTCGCGGCACGCTAAATAAAAAACGCCATAATTCACGGGCTAGCCCTTCTGCCTCTTCTACCAATGTGCGGGCTGGCACCCATTCATTTATCATCGACTCATGACGAAAAAATAGGACTGACACCTTGTGCTTAAGGAAATCGATGGTTTAGGGGATGGTGAAGAGATTTTACTTGGACTCACTTACACGGAAGATGACATAACTGCCGCAGTTAAAACAGAGTCCGGGTTTAGTGCTTTCGGATTTGATATAGGGCCCTCTGGGGAAGGTGGGACAGCAGAATACACATGTACGATGAACTACAGTTTTGAAATTACCAAATTTGAAATCACAGGCCTTACTTTGGAAAAGTCCGATGATGAAGACGAATTCAAGATTGAGGATGTAAAGGTCTGCTTGAAAGAGGGGAAAATCACAGAAATGTCGTGTGCTCATGGCGAATTGGAATATGTTGGATTTAAATTCCAGATGGATGGCTTGACATATGACGGTACTGTGAAAACGCTGACAATAAATAACGCCCAGTTGGAGGTTAAAGATGATTGCTTTCAGGTAACCGATTTCGTGATGAAATCGGATGGGAGCATTCAGTCTATAACACTAGATGTAGAATTTGATGATGATCCTGTATATGCGAGTATTACCGCTGCCTTGAAGGATGGAGACCAGGGCTTCTGTTTCGAGGCGAGTCTGACGGTCAAGATCAAGGATGATGGACTCGAGGGGAGTGTTGTGATTGGTAGCGACGGGGATGGTGATAGTAGATTCTCCTATGGATATCTTGAGCTAAAAGTTTATGCAGATGTTCAGATTGGAACGACACCCCTTAAATTCACGCAGGTGGGAGCAGAGGTTGGGTATAACTATGATGTCACAGGCGCATTGCCTGACAACGATTGCGATATTGTATTGGGAGGCACGATTGGGATTGCGAATTCCTCCGATGCTTTCGAGCTGGTGAATACGATCTTATTCACGATTGGAAGTGATAGTTTCGTCGAATTAATGGGTGATATTTCTATCCCAAGAAATAACGCGTTACTGATGGGGGAGCTTTATGCTAATTATACCTTCGGTGAGGGGCAAGTTGAGGGCACGCTTTCATCCGATCTAAAATGAGAAAGGGGTCAGAGAAAGGGGTCAGTCCTGAAAGGGGTCAGTCCTTTGATCTTTGTGAAAGGGGTCAGTCCTTTGATCTTTGTGAAAGGGGTCAGGAAAGGGGTCAGTCCTTTGATCTTTGTGTTTTGACTTGTCGGCGGTTTTGGTTTAGCTTTTCTTTATGCCTAGAAAACCACGTATAGAGTATCCGGGAGCGATCTATCACATCATGAGCCGGGGGAATCGCGGCGATGCGATTTTTTTGGATGACAAGGATCGCGAGACCTTTATTGATACGTTGGAGGAAGCATGCACAAAAACCGGTTGGTTGGTGCATGCTTTTTGTTTGATGGGGAATCATTATCACCTGCTGTTGGAGACGCCGGAGGCGAATCTGGTGTCGGGCATGAAATGGCTGCAGGGGACGTATACGCAGCGCTTTAATGCGCGGCACAAGGTTTGGGGGCATTTGCTGCAGGGTCGATATAAGGCGCTGGTGGTGGATGGTGCGGGGGGTGATTATTTTTCGACGGTTGCGAGTTATATCCATCTAAACCCGGCCCGGGCGAAGCTGTTTGATCTGATTGATGGAAAGCTTACGGATTTTCGGTGGAGTAGTTATCCGCTTTACTTCCGACCAACGAAACGGCCGGAGTGGCTGGTGGTAGATCGTGCTTTGGGTGCTTTGGGGCTGGCGGATGATCGGAGCGGGCGAGAGCGATTCAGGCGTTTGATGCAGAAGCGGGTGCTGGAAGTTGCCTGTAGCGATCAATCGCAGGACGTGGATGTGCAGTGGGCGCACATTCGGCGGGGCTGGTGCTTCGGGGGCGACTCTTTCCGCGGTGAAATGATGGAGCGGTTAGATGGTGTGATTGGCGGAAGCGGTAAGCGAGAATCGTTCAGTGGAGAGCCTGCCAGGTTGCATGATGAAGTGGAGGCCACCCGCTTATTGGATGAGGGGTTGGGCTTATTGGGCATTGCGTTCTCCGCGCTGAAGGATATGCGGAAGAATGCGCCGGAAAAGCAAGTGTTGGCCTGGCATCTGCGATCCCGTACGATTGTTAGTAACCAGTGGATCACGGAGCAGTTGCATTGCGGTCACTCGTGCAATGTGTCGGCCTTTGTCGGGAACGTGAAAAAGGCGCGTGCTGGAGTTTTGTTAGAGCTGAAGAAAACACTAATATCAAAGGACTGACCCGAATGGCACTTCCTTAAGCTGCGTCTGCACGATATTTACTCCGATGCTTTATCTCGACCATTTCATGGCGTGGCTTCGTTAAAAG
>JAROBA010000130.1 GCA_029432815.1 Pontiellaceae bacterium B1224
CCCTCATTGGTTTGATTTCTTAAGGAATTGACGGTTGAGCATCCCGAATGGTTGCTTCGAGGGTGACATGAATAAATAAAATCGCGGTTGGGGGCCGAACCCACTCTTCGTAAGTGGTAGAATCCGGCATCTAAAAACCCCAAAACCGCGAGGTGTTACAGTGGCAAAGAAGGCAATCGGCGGAAAACATAAAATCCGGAAAATCCATTCCCGGAAACTGAAAATCAATGATCAGGGTACCAGCAGTTTTGCAGGTCTTTCGTTGGTGGATCTTTTGGGAGCCCGGCTCGGAATCTGGCGTTTTGCGGAAACGGTTTTGCCGGTACGCACCGGGCGGCACGATCGGATGGCCATTGTCAAAGGGGCTGTAGCCGGATTACTGAGCGGATCTCGCGGCACAGCGGCACTCAATGCGGTCCGGGAGGATGATTCGCTGCTGAGAATGATGGGCATTAAGACGCTGCCCGGAGAAAAGGGGTTCTGGGAGGATCTTAAAAAACTGGGCGAGGAGCAGACGTTATCGGGCATGCATCGGCTTTGCTCCTATGTATCGAAGCGGGTTTTGAAAAAGCTGGAGCCGGAGGATATTCAGCTGGAGCACGGTTTCATCCCTCTTTTCGGTGACGGCACACTGCTTGAAGGATCCCGCCATCGGGAGGGGACGAAGTTTATCGAGGAGAAGGGCTCCGGGCTGATGCTGGGTGCGTGGATGCTCGGGCCGATGCTTGCCGGTCATCATCTGTGCGGAGAAGGCGAAGGAGAGCAGAGCGCATTGTTTGACACCCTCGGTTCTGTTCTCTCTGACGTGGTTGATCCGCTCGGCGTACGTTCGGATGTACTGGTTCTGATGGATTCGCTTCACGGGGACGGGCCTTCTCTGGAGCGGCTGGAAGATGACAGGCTTATGGCGGTTATCGGAGCCAACAAGCTCAGCTCCACCCGAAGGCGTTTAATGGATCTGCCGGAACAGGCCTGGAAGCCGATACCGGAAAAGAAGCGTCGCAAAGGGCTTTCGGATGAAGAGGTCTGCGTGGTTTACCTTGAATGCGAAGGGTGGCGTAAAAAGCAGCGGGTGGTCGG
>JAROBA010000131.1 GCA_029432815.1 Pontiellaceae bacterium B1224
CTTGTATGTTCTCATTTATCAATTTCTGGTAAGGAAAACCATTTTGAGAATGAATGACATTACGTCGGAAAAATGGTTTTCCTGTGAAGCGAATTTCGCAATCCTTAAAAAGGACTCCGCTCTTTCGGTGGCCACCAAAGAGCGGAGCTCGTCCTGTCAGATCGAAGATAGCCGGTTTCCCATAAGGAAAACGCAATTGAGTCATGATCGGCAGGACGGTTGCCATGTTGTCTCGAACCGTTGCATGAGCCGTTTAACGAGCTCGCATTAACAAGAAGGAGTAAACATGAAAAACAAAGTAAATATATATCGTGGAATTGATGTATCAAAGTTGTATTTGGACCTAAATGAAAAGGGACACTCCCTTCGCTTTCCGAACACAATTAAAGGAGTCGCTTCCATCATTAAAAAATGGGGCAAAATACATTACGTGCTCGAATCAACCGGCGGTTACGAACGCGTGGCTGCCTGGACGTTGATCGCTCATGGCGCCGCTGTTAGCATTGTTAATCCAGCACGGGTTCGTCATCATGCGCTCAGCATGGGACAACTTGCTAAAACCGACAAAATTGATGCGCAGATGATTACTTCATACGCGAACCTAACGTCGCCGTCCCCCATGAAAAAGCCATCGAAGAAACAGCGTGAACTCACCTCCTTGGTGGATCGAAGGCAGCAGTTGACCGAGATGCGCGTTAGCGAAAATAACCGCTTAGACACCGCTCCTGATCCGCTATTCTGTAAGCTCGTGAAACAGTTTGTTAAATCACTGGATAAACAGATTAAAGACATCGAGTTTAAAATAATCCAAATCATTGCCCAGGATGCCGATCTTAAAAGTAAAGCGGATCGAATCACCGCCATCAAGGGACTCGGTATCATCAGTGCAGTAACCTTGCTCGCGCATCTTCCAGAAATTGGCACGCTAACTCGTCAAGAAGCGGCTGCTCTTACCGGACTTGCCCCCTATAACAGAGACAGTGGAAACAGTTCACACGCTCGTCACATTTGCGGCGGGCGAAAACGCCTGCGAGGTTGCCTATACATGGC
>JAROBA010000132.1 GCA_029432815.1 Pontiellaceae bacterium B1224
GGACGCTATAAAAGGTCCAGCGGGCTCTTCACCGCGTTGAGATCCTTCTCCATCACGTGCGTATAGATTTCCGTCGTCTTCACATCCTTATGCCCCATCAGTTCCTGAACCATCCGGATGTTCGTGCCGTTTTCCAGCAGGTGCGTCGCATAGCTGTGCCGTAGGGTATGCACCGTGGCCCGTTTCACAATGCCCGCCTTGCGCACCGCCTCCTTCACCGCCTTCTGGAAGCCCGACTCCAAAACATGGTGCCGCATTTCACGGCGAGACCGCGGATCAATCGACCGCTTCTTCGACGGGAATACATATTGCCAGCCCGGCTCCCGGCAGGCGTTGGGATATTTCCGCGCCAGCGCCTCCGGAATATAAACCTCCCCGAATCCGGCACGCAGATCCTTCGCGTGCAGCTCCAGCACGCGCTCCAGATGGTCGGCCAGTGCCGGGCGGACCGCCTCCGGCAAAATCACCGTACGGTCTTTCCCGCCCTTGCCGCCCCGCACAAAAATACGGCCCTGTCCGAAATCCACATCCTGCACCCGCAGACGAATGCACTCCATCAGCCGCAGTCCGCAGCCATACGTCAACTGCGCCATCAGCCGGTGCGTCCCCTCCATTTCTCCCAAAACCGACATTATTTCCGCCTGCGTCAAAACTGTCGGCGGCTTCCGGTGCCGCTTGCTCCGTACCGGGGCAATCGCTCCTAAATCGACATCGAGCACATCGCGATAAAGAAAAACAATCGCATTAAGCGCCTGCCGCTGCGTCGAAGCCGCAACGCCCTCCTTTTCCGCCAAATGGCTCAAATAGCGCTCCACCTCGGCTGCCCCCATCGTGGACGGATGCTGCGACATACCATAGAAATTAAGAAACCGTTTGATCCAGTCGCAGTAGGTTTGCTCCGTACGATAGGCATAGTGATAGTAACGCAGGGTTTCCCGCACTTGATCCATCAGCTTATGATCCTTGTTTGGACTAAACTTCTTCTTGTCTTCCATAAAACCTCCATTACTATGTATATCT
>JAROBA010000133.1 GCA_029432815.1 Pontiellaceae bacterium B1224
TGGGCCAACATGGCCGTTCCAACCTGCTGCAGAATGTTGTACTTCGACATTTCAGCCGTTTCCTTAGCCACATCCACGTCGCGGATCCGGCTTTCGGTGGCGCTGATGTTTTCTTCGTAATTCTGCAGTCCGTCGAGGGTCTGCTCCATACGCTTCATTTCAGCACCGACATCCGCACGTTTCTCACTCAGAAAGTCGATTCCGGCATTCACGGCCGAAACTGCGGTTCCGGGGGTACCGGACGAACCCACGTTTACTCCGCTGCCATCCGTTGTGCTGGAGATCAATGCACCCCAGCTATAGTCCGTATCATCACCGCCACCGACGAGGCCGTCAGCACCGAGATCGGTATAGACGACATCCGCATTGGCCGCCGTTAAATCCAGAGCAACCCCTTCGAAGGTCTGACCGCCGTCCGCACCCACCTGCTGAATCACACCATCGAGTTCCGTTCCGGCATCTGCGCCATCCGTTGCCTGAAACAGACGTAAACCGTTGAATTTTCCGGCTGCATCCACATCCGATGTGTCGTCCCCGACAATGCGCTTGATTTCGTCCTGCATCTGGGCAAATTCCTTCTGCAAAACGTCTTTGTCGGTATCCGACTTTGTGCCGTCGTTAGCCATCACAGCCAGCTCACCCATACGACCGAGCATATCATGCATCTTCTGCATCCATGAATCTGCGGTCTGCAGATAGTTAAGTTTGTTTTCCACGTTGTTCGCAGCGGCCGCCGTATTGCGGGTCTGCGTGCGCAGCCGCTCGCTCATCGCGAGGCCCGAGGGATCATCGCCCGCGTTATTGATGCGACTTCCAGACGAAAGTTTGGACATCGAGTCACGCAGGTTACTGACGTTGCTCGTGTAGTTTTTCCACACGTTGAAGGATGAAATATTATTACTAACTTGCATTTGGTGCCTCCTTGGCAGTTGTTTTATTAAACGAGCTGCACATCCTTGTGCCACTCATCCGCATCCCCGGACCATCCGGGATTTCATACGGATACTCTG
>JAROBA010000134.1 GCA_029432815.1 Pontiellaceae bacterium B1224
CCGTGATCAAGCCAGTTGAGCGGAATTAAAAACATGCTTCCGCCACTGGTCGTTTACTCTGTCTCTCAAATTTTGTTTTAATCAGTCGAACGTTACACGTGACTTTCGGTGCACATAAACTTTGACCTAATCAACCGGCGTTTTCACCGTAAAGTCCATGTGCTGGTTGTGCATATATTTTTTTCCTAATTATGCCCTAACTTTGGAATTTTACTCTTCTCGGCTCCACTCAGTATTATAACCGCAGAGATAAAAAAAAGCATACTCTCCGGCATAGTCTGGAAACTCTATCTTTCCAATTTTTTCTCCCATCTTCATAACGTGGTCTTCATCTCTAGGGCGACCTTCTTCTTTATCGGCCTTGCCTGCGGCGCACCCATCTTTCCATCCCGCACGAGATGCTGTTCTTTTGGCCTCAAGCCGCTTCTTCTCAACTTCTGCAGAGTGTTCGGTGTTGGGCACTTCCTTATTGGCACACCCACAGAATGTTAATGCAGCTAATATGGTTAATAGGTGTTTCATATATTTCCTGCACAACGTTACGGGTGACTTTCGGTGAACATAAATTCCACTTATTCAACAGGCGTTTTCACCGTAAAGTCTACCCGCTGGTTCTAATATTTTGTTCTTTTACATTTTGAATAATAACGAGAGGAGCAGGGGCGAAGTATTCCATTTCACCGATTACAAAGTTTGATGGAGTTCCGACGCAACGACTGCCATCGTCACTGTCACGCTTGGTCTTTGAGCATGTGGGGTATAAAATTGCAATCTTAGCACCACAGGTATTCAAGCCAACTACGTGAACAATGCCCGCTCTTTCTCAAGTAGGTTGTGATCTTCTTGATCATGGTGCATCACCTCCTTATTGGTTGGAGCCCTCTCTTATTATTCAATTTTTTATTAGAACGTTACACGTGAGTTTCGTGGGAAAGAAACTTTGCCCAAACCAAACGGGCGTTGTCCACGTAAACTCGATGTGCTGGTTCGACCAGTTTTGT
>JAROBA010000135.1 GCA_029432815.1 Pontiellaceae bacterium B1224
TGGGCCAACATGGCCGTTCCAACCTGCTGCAGAATGTTGTACTTCGACATTTCAGCCGTTTCCTTAGCCACATCCACGTCGCGGATCCGGCTTTCAGTGGCACTGATGTTTTCTTCGTAGGAGCGCAGTCCGTCGAGGGTCTGATCCATACGCTTCATTTCCGCTCCAACGTCGGCGCGTTTTCCACTGATGAAGTCGATTGCCGCATTCACTTCTGTCACTGCGCTTTCTGCGTCAGCAAGAGTATCAATTCTGACAGTTGCAGTTACCGCATCATCCACCGCTACAGTATTAGGATCATCCGTTGCATCACTTGTAATCAGTGCACCCCAGGTGGTTGATCCAACCGTTTCGGTAGACTGGCCCGACAGATCCAACGCAGAAGCAGAAGCAAACACCTGACCGCCATCCGCACCCACCTGCTGAGAAATTGCAATGCCACCTTGGAACAACTCGATTCCGTTAAACTTACCGGCCGCATTCGCATCGCCACCCGAACCGTCGCCCGCTTTCTGAGTCACACCGGTAATACGCTCGATTTCCTGCTGCATCTGACCGAATTCCTTCTGAAGGATATCTCGATCAGTCTGCGATTTAGTACCGTCGTTGGCCATCACGGCCAGCTCGCCCATACGACCAAGCATGTCATGCATTTTCTGCATCCAAGAATCTGCGGTCTGCAGGTAGTTGAGCTTATTTTCTACATTACCCGCTGCAGCAGCCGTATTACGGGACTGCGTGCGCAGACGTTCGCTCATGGCCAGACCCGAGGGATCGTCGCCCGCATCGTTAATGCGGCTTCCGGACGAAAGCTTAGACATGGAATCGCGAAGATTACTTACGTTACCTGTATAGTTTTTCCAGACATTGAATGCCGAAACATTATTACTGACTTGCATGGTTTGCCTCCTTGGCAGTTGTTTTATTAAACGAGCTGCACATCCTTGTGCCACTCATCCGCATCCCCGGACCATCCGGGATTTCATACGGATACTCTG
>JAROBA010000136.1 GCA_029432815.1 Pontiellaceae bacterium B1224
CGAATGGCACTTCCTTAAGCTGCGTCTGCACGATATTTACTCCGATGCTTTATCTCGACCATTTCATGGCGTGGCTTCGTTAAAAGCTGGTACGGCTTGGGCCTTCTTTTAAGGCAGCGCGGTTCACTTCTTTCGGGACGCAAGGGAATGATTTGGGTGCTGATCGAGTCGTGTAGGTTTTTCCGTAACCGCCGAATTTCTTTAAGGCAATCGGCGGCTTGATTAAAGTATCCCTCTGCTTGTCGGAGCGCTTGGAGTGCGCCTTTATAGCTCAGCCGCATGGGGTCTTTTTCATGGGCGTGTGCGGTCTCATAGATCAGATGCCGAATGGCATTGTAGGCGATGAAGTACATGAGCAGTTCTTTCCGAATCATCGATGGTGATTTGCAACGTAATATATCCATTTGCATGGTGGTTTTCAGATCGCGGAAAAAAAGTTCTACGCTCCATCTCCGGTAGTAGAGTTCAGAGATTTCCTGAGATGGATAGAGTTGAGGATCGAGTAATGTTGTGATGATGTAAAAGCTCTTTACGCGAAATCCTGGTTGCTTAACAGTGACCTTGATTTGGCGCAATATAAGCACTTTGGGCAACTGGTTCCACTCCGCTTTAGGGAGAGGCGCTTTTTTATGCCAAGCAGGCCTGTCCCAATGAATAAGAAGATCATTGTCTTCCAATTTTTTGATGCAAGTCTGTTCCGTTTTCGGGATTCGGCGTGCTAGTGGGAAGGTACTGTCAACACCCTTTTTACGGAACCGTTCGATATCATAGAAGCTACAGAACCCTTTGTCTCCAAGGAAAATGTCTCCTTTCCTGAAGGTATCGTATTGCTTGCGGAGCAAGGGAAGTTCATGGCTTTTTTTACTTCCGATTTCATGGCTTAGAATCGCGCCGGTCGCGAGATCGAAACAGCCGAGCAATCGCATGGTCGGGAATCCACAGCCTTTTTTTTGAGAGGAAACCTGAGGCCATTCGGCTTGATTT
>JAROBA010000137.1 GCA_029432815.1 Pontiellaceae bacterium B1224
TATTTTGGATTGGTCAATTACGAGGTAAACCAAAATAACTAGATAGACTATTTGTAACCATATCATTTTAATTTTCTCCTTCTTTGCAGAACGTTAAGCGTGACCCTGAGTGCCCTGTGCTTCAACTTAATCAGCGGGCGTTTTCACGATAGGGTCCAACCTCTGGTTGTGCCAGTTTTATAATTCGTCATAGGTGGTTGTGTAGCACTTCGAAATATTACCTGGTTCATCAACTTCAAAAACTGCGATGAATCCAGATTTGGTATGAAGGGCTATTTTTATAATCGAACCTTTTTCCAAACTATCAGGATAGAACTCTGCAATTGATTCGATTTTCTCCTTCTGAATTACCTCCAACATTTCTTCTACGGATGCATAGGCGTTGGTGGGTTCATAAACGGTGTCGGAGATTACTGTAATGTATTTTTGTCCATTGCTTGTTCCGATTTGTCTGACCGAAAAATCAATTCCACTGGATGATGATGCCTCAATGAAAGGCTGTATTGTTTTGCTGGCTGAATGCCACTGATAACCAATTATTGAAAATGAAAGAATCGCTGACCCGTATAAAATTGATGCTGTTACTTTTTTATTTCCGGAATAGCCTTTGAAAACCCAGACAAATGGAAGTATTGGCAACAGCAATAAACCTATGCAGCCGATGGCCGTGTGTTTTTTAAACATGTCGACCACAACAACGAAACATGTGATCAACCACACAAAGATAAGTAGAATTCCGATTATTAACATTTTTTATTCTTTCTCAGCACAACGTTACACGTGAGTTTCGTGGGAAAGAAACTTTGCCCAAACCAAACGGGCGTTGTCCACGTAAACTCGATGTGCTGGTTCGACCAGTTTTGTT
>JAROBA010000138.1 GCA_029432815.1 Pontiellaceae bacterium B1224
ACATTTTCCTAAATTTAAAACAACGAAATATGCGAGTCAGTGACGACGAGCCAAAAATGTGTTAGACGGAACGATTCCATACAATTAACTGTTCGATAAGTAAATGAAAACTAAACTCACCAGATATGAAATAGCGGTATCATTAATCGCGCTTTATTCTCTAGTGCTTATAGTTTTAGAACTACTCTGGATATTTGGTATTACCTCACTAATTTTTGATGCAACTAGCAATGCCTGGTACATATGGATTCCTATTTTCACCATTGTTTTGGGAATTATAGGAATAAAAAAAGGCTCAATTCGAAGGCTAATTTCTATTCCATCAATTTTAATTATTTCAATGTGGGTGGTACTGGCAATATTCGTAAAATGTGTAGTCGGGGCATTTTAAAAAAGATCGAACCAGCGAGTAGACCCTACTTGGACAACGCCCGTTTTTGAAGGCAATGTTTGATTCCCAAGCGGGTCACTCGTAACGTTCGCTAAGGGTAACTGAGGGAGATAATAAAATGACAAACAATAAGTTTCTCGGAGTATGTATTCTTGTTGCAGCTTTCGTCGTGGCAATCGCATTGGTCTATCATGCGCAGAAGACAAGTACCGTAGGCCGATATCAGGCCCACCCGGCAAACCTGTCGTGGAGAATTGATACAGTATCTGGTGAGATTCAGCACCGTTAACTGTTGAGAGAAATATGATTAAAGCGAACCAGTCAATTGAGCAACGGTGTTAGACAGCAAGCTCGAAGTCGGGATTTTTAACAACTGAATTGGCTGCGATGACTAGTTTGCGCATGACTGCGGTTAGGGCGACCTTTTTGGGACGGTGGTTCTCGTTTACTAAGCGTTGATAGAACTCT
>JAROBA010000139.1 GCA_029432815.1 Pontiellaceae bacterium B1224
GCATAATATTCGTACTTAAATATGCCCGCGTAAGCTCCGGCAGTGCACTTGCAATTACTTTAAACTAGCGCCATTCGGGTTAGAGGGGATTCAAGTGGTTGGACTTTACGGTGAAAACGTCTGTTTGATTCGGTCAAAGTTTATGTTCACCGAAAGTCACCCATAACGTTGGGCCGTGGAAATAAATCGATTTGTGACAGAGTTAAATTTAGAGAAGATATTCAATTCTGATTCTCCGGAATCAAACTCAACAGAAAGAAACAGAACTGATTCTCAGGAACAAAATAAAAAGTTCCGAACATCGGAAAAATTGAAAACCAGTGATCGTTTAGAGAACCAGTCAGAATCCATAGAAGAGATAAAAGAATTCCGATCATCGGAAAAACAAACCAATCAACCGAAAAAAACAAAAGCCCAACCAGTGGGTGGAGCCTACGGTGGCCGACGCCCGTTGATTAAGTGAAGTTTATGTTCACCGGCGGCTCACCCATAACGTTCGCTACATAGAGCATGTCCCATTTAACCGGGATTTTCAGAGGCTCGGCCTGTTACTTTAAAAGTATTTCGTTTTCCGGTGTTTGGCGGAGTGAAAGCGAGCGTTGGATGCCTTGATTCGCCTGATGGGCATTGGATTTGGGCATAGTCCGGTCTTTGAGGGGATTTGGTTTCGGATGGACTATGCCGCTTCGGCGATTTCGGTTTCGAGTTCGGCTCGTTTCTGGGCGGCCATGGTGGCGAGCTTCCAGAGGTTGTGGCCGAGGATGCACCATTCGATCCGGGTTTTGCGGTGAGTGTAGCCTTTGCTTCGCAGGGGCCGGCCGAGGTAGG
>JAROBA010000013.1 GCA_029432815.1 Pontiellaceae bacterium B1224
TACCTATGACGATTATTGGGAATGGAGGAAAGCCCGTCAGGCTCAAGCATTGAAGGTCGCCGCATAAAGTATCCATAGATCTCAACTGCACCCTCTTATGGTTTCAGCAAACTTAATCACTCGCAATCCAGGATTATAAATTACATAACAGCAAAGCCCAGAAGCCTGATGCTTTGATCTTCCCCGCCGCCAGACACTCCTGCGTAGCAGATATGCCCTACGAGACTCACAATACTATATCGGAGGGAAACAGATTGTGAAAAAAACACAAGGCAAGCCACTCGTTCACGGGATTTCATCCTTAAAAAATTAGATGGGAAGAATTTCTGATTGAAGTCCCATTTCCCGCACGTATTTCGTAATTTACGCTACATAGGTGGGGTACCAGAATGACATCAGGAATATTGTTATCGAGGAACTCCTGATCAACGATTTTCTGCCCCATTCCTGCGAAATAGGTGCCCTGCAGATTTGGATTTATATCAACGATACAGGAGATCAGCTTCCGGGAAACATATTCATGAAAAAACCCACACGTCCTCCAGCGAATTAAACAGCTGATCCAATGGCATGGCATTTTTCCTCTTGCCAAATTGAAATACTGACTTCCATGATGAGTTAGCTCATCACATATCCAATAAGGATCATATAGCTTACTTATAAACCAATCGCTTCGTAGATCTCAACCGTATCAGCTCCCAACAGCCGTCGACCATCCACAACCAGAGGTGAGTGCCCTATCCGCTTCAGAACGTCTGGAAGTTTTTTAAATTCCGACCAGCGTGTCAACAACAGAACCGCCTGGACGTCGGCGACCGTCTCTTCGATCGAGTTCAGGTAGGTGATATCACCATTCCTAAATATTTTCTGCGCCTCTTCTTTTGCGCAGGGATCGTATGCTGAAATTCTGGCACCCTGTCCAAGCAACTCCTGAATAATCGGAATCGCAGGCGATTCCCGCATATCATCCGTCCCCGGCTTAAAGGCCAGGCCAAGAACAGCAACCTTCAGGTTTCCAAGGTTTGGAAAATGTTTGCGAAGGCGATCCATCACCTGTTGCGGCTGATGTTTGTTAATTTCAATCACCGACTTCAGCAAACTCATCGGCTCGCCCGCATTCACACCATGCGAAATCAGCGCTTTCACATCTTTCGGGAAACAGCTCCCGCCGAAACCGCAACCCGCTTCTAAATAGGTCGTCATCCCCGGTTTAATCCGCTCCCCGTTTTCAAGGATTGGAGAAAATCGTTTATCCAAATGCACGCCGTTCATCACGTCCAACGCATCAATCCCACCAATGGATGAACAGAGGTTGCCGATTTCATTGGAGAACGAGATCAGCGTGGCCAACAATGAGTTGGACGTATATTTGATCATCTCCGCCGTGCGGTTATTCGTCATCACTTTGTCTGTCGAAGGAAACGGGGCATAAACTTCGCCTAGTTTTGCTCGCGTAGCATCATCAATTCCACCAAGTACAATGCGGTCGGGATTCATGAAATCAGAAATTGCTTCGCCCTCGCGCAAAAACTCCGGATTCATCCCGACCCCAAAATCCGGCCCGGCTTTTTTACCCGAGGCCTTTTCAAGGATGGGGAGCACCACATCATCGGTTGTTCCCGGCACCACGGTGCTTTTGACCACCACAACGTGGTAGCCGTCTTTACGATTCAGCGCTTCGCCGATTTCCTTCGAAACCTGTTTCACATATTGCAGGTCAATCAGATCCCCATCAAAAGGCGTTCCAACAGCAATCAGCGTGAGGTCCGATTCAACCACGGCTTTCTGTAAATCCGTTGCGGCGTTTAAACGGGTGCCGATATGCTTTTGAAGCAAATCATCCAGCCCCTTTTCATAGATCGGACTCTTTCCTTGATTGATGTCGGCTACTTTCGCGGCATTGTTATCAATGCACACCACTTCGTGCCCGACTTCCGAAAGGCAGACGCCGGAAACCAAACCGACATAGCCGGTTCCAACCACAGAAATCTTCACTACAAATCCTCCGCTTCGCGATTGTCGGCATACCACAGCAAACTGCGGCGCAGCCCCTCTTCCAGCTGTATCGTCGGATCGTAGGCCAGTTCGGATTGGGCTTTATCGATGATCGGGCAGCGCCGATTCGGATTATCCGTCAGATAGTCTTTGTCCTCGCTCTCTTTGCAAACCAGTTTACCTTCATAATCGAACAACTCTTTTGACATCGCAATCACATGCTCCGCCAATTGACGGATCGAAATCTCCGGTTCGGCCAGCCCAATGTTGTAGGGCTCACCATTCCGGCCACGCAGCATGATTTTGTAATAGCCAACCACGGCATCGGCCACATAGCAGAACGTACGGGTCGGAGCGCCATCGGACAGCAGAACAATGTCTTCTCCGTTCAAGACGTTCCGCGCGAAATCTGGCAACGCCCGGCGATCGGTAATCTTCAGGCCGGGACCATAGTTATTAAATGGCCGTGCTGTCCGGACATTCAGTCCGTGCTGCTGCGCAAAATTCACCACCAGCGTTTCCCCGTACCGCTTCGCTTCATCGTAGCACGCACGTGGGCCGGTGCAGGAAACATTACCCCGATACGTCTCCGGCGTGGGAATGTCTTCCGGTGTCGGGTCACCATAGATCTCGCTGGTTGAATAGTAGAGGAAGCCCTCCACCGGCGAATCCTTTTCCTTCTGCGCCATCGTATAATCGAGCAGATTCCGCAGCCCGGTAATATTCGCATCCATGGTTTCAATCGGATGCAGGCGGTAATAGATCGGCGAAGCGATGGTGGCCGCGTGAATGATGAAATCAAAGTTGCCCATATCGGCCGGCAGCGGATCGATCACATCGTATTTACGTGTCGAAAGATGGGGATCCGATTCGAGCGCCGTCAGCCATTGCGGCACGCCGCGCATGAAATTATCCCACACCACCACCTCAATCGGCGCTTCGTCCGGATGAATCGTATTCCAGTGCAGCGGCGCCTGAACCAGATAATAGCCCAGAAAGCCGGCGCCGCCCGTAATCAACAATCGTTTACCCGACAGACGATCCAGATCGCCGGTCAATTTTTCGCAGATATAATTTAAATCCGCCTGAACCACTTCTTTTGCATTCGTCATAACTTAAAGCTCCTTGAGTTCCGGGATAAATACGATAAACCGTCCGCCCCATTCCTTGACGTGGCTTTGCGACTCCATGATTTCCTTCGCAATGTTCCAGGCGAAAACGACCACCCAGTCCGGTTTAAAATCGTTTAAGGCAGAAGGCGGCAGCACCGGCACATGGCATCCCGGCAAAAATTTATTCTGTTTCGACGGCGCGGCATCCGAAATGAAGGCCAACAGATCCGGGCGAACCCCCGCGAAATTGAGCAGCGTGCTCGCCTTGGCCGCGGCACCATAGCCCGCCACCTTTTTGCCCGCGCGCTTCTGTTCAATCAGGAAGGCCACCATATCGTCTTTGATCTTCTCCACCTGTGCCTGATAGGCGAGATAGGTGGGCATGTCGGTAAGGCCCGCATCGGTTTCCTTCTTCAAAATGGCGCCGACATTTTCGCCGGTCGCCTTTGCGCTTTCCGCATGACAGCCATAAACTCGTAAACTTCCGCCGTGCGTTGAGATTTCCTCCACGTCGTAAACGCGAAGGCCAGCCGCTTCAAAAATCATCGAAACCGTGTTCAGCGAAAGATACGAATAGTGTTCGTGATACACCGTATCGAACTGATTAAAGGTCATCGTCGAAAGCAAATGCGGAAATTCCAGCGTAACCGTACCTTCCGGCTTGAGCGCCTGCTTAAAGCCGCGCGTGAAATCATTAATATCCGGCACGTGCGCATACACATTATTACCGATCATCAGATCGGCCTGCTTTCCTTCCGCCGCCAACTGTTTCCCAAGCGCTTCACCGAAGAACTCGCCCAACTGCGGAATACCCAGCCCCGCCGCCACTTCCGCCGTGCCCGCCGTCGGTTCAACACCCAAACACGGAACGCCCGATTCCACAAAATTGCGCAGCAGATAACCATCGTTCGAGGCCACTTCAATCACATAGCAGTCTTTCGTGAGCGACAGCCGATCCGTAATCATCTCGCAATAATCCGCGGCGTGCTTCAGCAGCATTTTTGAAACCGACGAAAAATAAGCATAGTCATCCTGAAACAGCTCCTCCCCGCTCTCATTATCCTCGGTCTGCACGAGCCAGCACTGATCGCACACATAGAGTTTCAGGGGATAGTTTTTTTCGGATTGATGCAATTGCGCTTCCGACAAATACGAATTCGATGGCGGGGCGAACCCGAGATCAAGAAACACATGTTTCAGTTCGGTCTGGCAGTGATGACATTTCATTCCGTTTCTCCTGCTAAAGTTCTGCTAATAAATCTGTTTTTAAAAGTTCAGTAACCGCCGTCCGAAGGCTCTCCATTTCCAATCCCGATGCCTCGGTAATATCTTCCAGGGAGTGGAACCCGTCCGATTGATTCAGCACCCAAAGCAACGCCATCTGAAAATCTTTGGTTTCGCTCTGCCCGCCGATCGCCTTGAAAAGGCCGCGCCGGCCGAGCTGCGGTTCGCACTCGGGTTTTAAATTGATGTAAACATCCGCCCGTTCAACCGCGTCAACGAACCGCTCCATCACCGCGAGCGAAGCTTCCAGCGCATCTTCTTTCACAAAATCCAGATTGTCGGCCGAGGAATGATATTCCGGGAATTCGCCGTGAACCGCCCGGCTCAACCGGCCGATCGGTAAATTAAATGCCGGCGAACAAAATTGCCGTTCGTCATAGCCATACGGCGAAAATTCCAAGGATTGGAACGCCTGCCCGCTGGCCTTCAAAACGCGTTGCATCACGCGGTCAATTTGCGAATTTCCCTGTCGGCTTTTTTTGTAGCGTAAAGGCCCGGCATCGCCCAACAGACAAAGCACCAATCCCAATTGGATTCGGCCCAGCTTTTCCTGATTCCGACTCAGCCACGTAATTGCGCCAATCGTGGCGGGGAGAAAGAGAATGCGATACGAATACTTCAGGTCTCGTTCCGCCAACTGCTGAATCAGCTTTGCGGCAATGGCTATGCCGGACAAATTATCATTACAAAGCGACGGATGGCAGACATGCGTTACTAAGAGCACTTCTTTTTCTGATCGACCGGGAATCAACACTTCGCCATAGGTCAACGCGCCCGGTTCCAGATCGGAATCAATGAAGACTTCGTAGTCGCCCTCTTCCAAGGTTTGGAACTGGCGGTCCGCCATGCAAAAGCCCCAGTTCCGATTGTGGTACGACGTTCGATACGGCACCCAATCCGGCTGATCCGGCAGCGTGAAAAGATGCTTTTTCAGTTCGTCCAGCGAAACCGTTTTATGCACCGGCTCGCTGTAGTTCAGCACATGCAGATTCAAGGTTTTGAAATCGACGATCTTTTCGCCGGCCGGATTTTTGATCCAGCCCTCGCGGATATTCCACTCGTCCGGCACCTTCCAGTCGAACACCGGCGTGCCCGTTGGCACCTCGTGAATCTCCAACGGAATATGCTCCCGCAGAATGCCCAGGGTTTCGCGCACGCCGTTACCGGTGATGCTTCGGCAAATCGGATAAAGCCGTTCGATTAAGCGCTTCATCTGGACTGGAGTTTTTTTTCAGCCATTGGAAATTAGTTGATGTTCCGCATTTTTTCTTTCGGCACAAATGAAAACTCAGCATCCAGATCTGTATTTTTGCCGCGCACAACATCAAAGAAGGTCTTCCGAACCTTGGAAAGGATTTTGCCGTCGGGATTAATTTTAAAACCGTCAACTTCTTCCACCGGCACCAATTCAGCCAACGAGCCCACCAATGCCAGTTCATCGGCAATCAACAGCTCGGTGCGGTCGATCGGACGAACCACGAATTCATAGCCGAGCGACTTGGAAATCTCGGAGACAAAATCAAGCGTCACACTTTCAAGCGAACCTTCGGTATGCGGCGGCGTATAAATCACGCCATCGCGAACCATCACCACACACGACGCCGTTGCTTCCGAAACCCGCCCGTCGGCATTCAACAAAATCATGTCAGAATAACCGCGGCCGGAACCTTCGATGCGGGCCAGTCGCCCCACTTCATAGTTCGCACCGGTTTTAATGCGATACGGCAGCATATTGTCACCGCTGCGCCGCCACGTGCTGATGCCAATGCGAATCGGAGAAGGCTGTGCCTTTTTCTGGTTGTAGGCTGTGATCACGAGGTCCGACACGGTTTCCTCGCCCCAGTGCCCTTCCACGCCGAAGAGCGTTACACGCACCCACATGTCCTGCTCTTTCGTAAGCAACGCGCCGAGCAGATCGTGTACGGCATTTTCATATTCTTCAAAGGTCCACGGACACGGAAGATGAAGTAGTTTGGCCGAACGCAGCAGACGTTCATAGTGGCGGCGCATGAAAACGATTCCAAAGCGTTCCTCGCCGTGCCAATAGCCTTTAAGCCCTTCAAACACATTCAAGCTTCTCGTAACGGCTTCCGTTCCGATATGAAGCGTGGCACCCGCCCACGGCGTGAGCTTGCCATTCATATAAACAAATTCAGGTTCCTGCAATTTAACTGCCATTTCCTACTTCTCCCTTAATCGTTCCAAATTTTCCACGGAGCTTCTCCGGATTCCCATAACTCTTCCAGCACATGCTTATCGCGCAACGTATCCATTGGTTGCCAAAAGCCCTTATGCCGGAAGGCACCGAGCTGTCCGGCTTCGGCCAACCGCTGAAGCGGATCAATTTCCCATGGCGTTTTATCCGTATCAATATAATCCAGCACGCCGGGTTCCAGCACAAAGAAACCGCCATTGATCCACGAACCATCGCCATCCGGTTTTTCGCAGAATTCATTCACCCTGCATTCACCTGGATGCAATGAAAAGGCACCGAATCGTCCCGGCGGCTTAACCGAGCCCATCGTCGCCAGCAGACTATTGTTTTTATGAAATTCCAGTTCGGCCGTAATATCGATGTCCGAAACGCCGTCCCCGTAGGTCATGCAGAACGTTTCGTCGTCCAGATATTCGCGGACCCGCCGCAGACGTCCACCGGTCATGCTTTCCACCCCGGTATCCACACAGGTGACGCGCCACGGAGGAATGCGGGAATGGTGAATTTCAATCGAATCATTTTTCAGATCAAAAGTGACATCGGATTCATTCAGATAGAGTTTAGAAAAATACTCCTTAATCATGAATCCTTTATAGCCGCAGGCCACCACAAAATCCGTGATGCCATGCGCGGCATAGATTTTCATAATGTGCCAAAGGATCGGCTCCGGGCCAATCTCCACCATCGGCTTTGGTCGCACCGTACTTTCTTCACTGATCCGTGTCCCGAACCCGCCTGCTAAAATCACCGCTTTCATCTATATCTCCCCAACTATGTTTATCCAGCCTATACCGGATTACATTTCCTATGGAATCTGAATCCCAGCCATAACAATCCGCAACCGAACAGAGTTCCAAGCATATTGTACGCCAAATCCACCAGACATGGAACGCGCCCCTCGATTCCTTGTTGTAGCCACTCGAAAGAACAACTGATCAAAAACCCTGCGATCACGGCCTGCCAAAAGACACATTTCCGCAATCCCCGTGCCAGCCAAAACAATGGAGCCAGTGGAATAAAAGCAACTACATTTGCGATACAATCCCGCAACATGAATTCTGTGTCCGCAAGCACAAACAGGTTTCGGTACCTCAGCGGGCGCATGGTTCCAGCAGCAGGGAAAGCATACACGGAACCGGGCAAAACTGCTCCCATACTTAACTGTCTGACCTCCTGTTCCTGCAACACTCGGTCATAGACCGAAAAATGCTCAATCGTACCACTCCAAGGTCGCCCACCCATCACTTCATCACCCATGATCAGTAAATGATTTTTACCCCAGGCTGAAAAATCACCCTGGTCAGCAACCGATGCGGGATGCTGAATGCCGTCAATATACAGGCGAATCTCCGTCCCGTCATAAACAACAACCGCATGTACGAACCGGTTAGTCTCAAAAATCTGAGGCACCAACAAACTGGGATACATTCCATTGCCATCCGTTTCGGAAGTGCGCAATCGGAACGCCAGTCCGTTCCCTTCCTGCCCAAGCGTAAAGTTCCGACTCATCGAATCGCGGGAAAATGAAATGATCCGCGCAGGGCCGCCCTGCTTCAGAGAGTCTGTTTTAAGCAGCACCTCCAACGACATTTGGTTGGAGTCTCTCAACACTTCTCGAAGGTGATCCCCGCCCTTCCGATCCTCCAGAGCAGCTCCCATCTGGAATGCCCCATTGATGGAAGGCTCAACTTTCGGATATAACCGCCCCGGAATGGGTTTGAACGGACGAAAACCGAAATAGGCAATCGTCAACAAATAGCCGACCAATGCCAAACGAAACAACAACGTTTTCAACGAGGTACTTCCATAGATTGGAAGGCGGTCATCATCAATTCCACCACTTTAGGATGATCCAGAATCTCACCGTGGCCGCCTCCGATAATGTGCGGATTAAAGTCTCCAAGGCAGATTTCATCGAAACCCATGTACAGGTTTTCCCACCAGCCCGAGAGCAGCATTTCCCACCCCTGACATTCCGAGCGGAAATAGAGCACCGGCATATCCGTGCCCTTCGACTTATGCTTCTTCACGGCGGCTTGCTGCGTTTGCGCGCAATACCAATTGCGTTCATTCACAGGTATTATTTTACCGCCGAGTGCATCAGCCCCGTATTTGGCCAACCGACGATTTGTTCTCCATACCCGCGCCAAAGCGTAGGGAGGTGTGCGCTTCAACCAGGGCAATGGTGTCGGAATCGATTTCTCTGCAACCGTGTCGTCACAAATTTTATTTTCAGCCAACTGATCACACACAGCCGCGTATGCAGGCTCCGAAATCGGATTTTTCGGGTGATAGCTTTTGGACCGCAGATTCGGAGAGTCGAAAATAATTAACGGATCAAGCACTTTCACACCCGCCGCTTTCAGCAACCGCGCCAGCTCAATCGCAATATAGCCGCCAATGCAATATCCACCAATGCGCACCGGGGTATCCGGAAAATGTTTCAGCAACTCATCGCAATAAACCTGCGCCATCTCCTCAATGCTGGTTTCGCCGGGGCCGCCGTCCCACCCCGACCACTGGAATGCGTAGACCGGCTGATCGGCATCGAGCTGCTGCGTCACCTTTGAAAAACAGAGAATATTTCCCGCCCCGCCATGCACAAAGAACAGCGGCGGAACACCCGGCGCCCCCTTTTTCAGCCGTTTCAGCGAACGGCAGTCCGGAAACTCCTCCGCGCCCCCCGCATCAATATGTTTTGCCAGCAACTCAATCGTCGGCGCATGCATCAACGTCGAAAGCGGCAGGTCGCAACCGAACTCCTGTTGAATATTCAGAAAGAGCGTCACCGCGCGCAACGAATCGCCGCCCAATTCAAAAAAGTCGGCCGTTCGCGGGATCCCATCAAAACCGAGCAAACTTTTCCAAACTCTGGAAAGCGTCTCCTCCGTCGCCGATTCATAACGAACTTCTTCACCGGCATACTGACTGTTTTCAATCGAAGGTTCCGGCAACGCGTTCAAATCCACCTTGCCGCTTGGCGTGTACGGAATCTGATCCAGCTGAATCAGAAAAGCGGGCACCATATAATCCGGCAGCTTTGCATCCAGATGGGCGCGCAGTTCCCGATACGAAACCGAAGCGCCCTCTTTCAGCATGTAATACGTCGCCAGACGCGTCACCCCATCCTCGCTCTTGAACGCATGGGTCAAACAATGTCCAAGGCCTGGAAGTTGCGAAGCCGCATTATTAATTTCGCCGGGCTCAATCCGATGCCCCAGCACTTTGATCTGATGATCGCGCCGTCCCCGAAAATCAATCGATCCGTCGGGATTAAACGCCGCCAAATCGCCCGTGCGATACAGCCGGGAATGCCCGGGCACATCCACAAAAGCCGCTTGAGTCAGCTCATCGCGTCCAACATAGCCATGCGCCAGATTCCGCCCTGCCAGATAAAGCTCACCCTCTTCGCCGGTCGGAACCGGTTGCCGGTTTTCATCGAAGATATACGTAGAACAGTTTTTAAGCGGCGTTCCAATGCTTGGAAGATCCGGCCAGGATTCGGGATCGCCTTCCAGCAGGTGGGCCGTAATCACGTGCGTTTCCGACGGGCCATACTGATTGTCCAGCGTCGCGCCTTCGACCGTGGAGAAATAGCGCCGCACCACCTCATCCACACGCAACTGCTCGCCGGCGGTAATGACTTCCTTGAGAGCCTGCGGAAAACGATTTTGCGCCAGCGCCGTTTGAATCAGACTGCGCATTGCAACGTACGGAAGGAAAAGCCGTTCAATGCCCTGCTCCATCAAAAGATCCAACAGCTTCCGCGGATCCCGCCGGTCGTCGTCCGAAATCAGAAAAAGGGTTCCGCCCGAAGCGAACGTCGTTCCAATTTCCTGGAAGGACACATCGAAACTGATGCTCGAATACTGCAACACCTTCGCACCCGTCCGGAAGGTTTTTCGCTCCAGTTGCCAATCGATCAAATTGGCCAACGCCCGGTGCGGCATTTCAATGCCTTTCGGACGGCCCGTCGATCCGGAGGTGAATATAATATACGCCACCGTTTCAGGGTCGATTCCAAGGGTTGGAACCGCATCCGGAGCCGCCTCGATAGCATCCCGACAATGTTCCCAAATCAGCACCTTGCTGCGAACATCGCCCAACCGTTCTTGATTTGCAGCATGCACCACAACGCATTTAAGCCGGGCATCCTCCGCCATCATGGCCAGGCGTTCGGCAGGATAGGCCGGATCGAGCGGAACATAGGCCGCGCCCGCCTTCAGAATCCCCAAAAGAGTGGCCACCAATTCAACTGATCGATTCAAACAGATTCCGACGGCATCGCCCTTTTCAACCCCTTCCGAAATCAAATAATTCGCAATGCGGCTGCTCAAGGCATCCAGCTCAGAATACGTTAGCGATACACCTCCAAAAATTAACGCCTTTTCATCATGGGTTGCGGCAATGCCCTGAGCAACCCACCCCGTGACCGTATTCATTTCCATTCAGCTCAAACCTCTCTTTTAAAACCGTGCATACGTATGGGCTCAGGTCAACAGAGCGCTCTCAATCTCGATTATTAACTCTTGATTCGGGAATAGCCAAGATTGCTGCAGCCACAGGATTTAAAAAACGCTGATTCAGTTGCCCGCCCTTTGCTCAAGGTTTGGTCAGCGACCATCACTGTATTTTTTTATCTCGGATGACCGAAAAACTGCTTTAGTTTACCTAGGTTTTTCCAGACCAGCGTATGAATCCCCCCGATCCGGTTTTTTCGAATCACCAGCCAATCTTCCTGCGACTTAATAATGATGTGCTTCAGGCTCCGGTTGCTGATACCTCCAACCCTCATTTTAACCAATACCCTACGCAGATAGACCGGTTCCACCTCATACTTTCCCAGAATCCGCATCATGAAATCATAGTCGGCAGCACAGGAATACGACGTGTCAAAAAAATCCCCGTTGTCCAGCTTTGCACGTTCATAGAGTGTGCGCTTCAGATACAGCGAAGGATGCGGGGGCATCCAACCGTGCGATAACTTACGGCGACGATAGACGCCGCTCTCCCAATGTCGGACCAGACCGAAGGTTCCATCTTCCGTAAGACGCACATATTGCAAATCGCCATAGAGCGCCTCGGCCCCCGAATTCTCGATTTCACAGGAAATACTCGTAAGCACACTACTCGAAGCCAGAAAATCATCGGCGTGAAGGAATCCAACAAAGTCGCCGGTCGCCATTCGAACGCCTTTATTCAGTGCATCGTAAATACCGTTGTCTTTTTCTGAGACCAGCTTATCGGGCTGAAAATCGCCCGCTTTTATTTTTTCAACGGTGTGATCAGTTGAAGCACCATCGACCAAAATCCACTCGATCTGATCGCGCGGAAAATCCTGTTCCGCCAGCGAGCGCTGGGTATCAGCAATACTCGCCTCGCAGTTCCAGGTTGCTGTTATGATTGATATTTTCATAGTGAAGCTTCATAATTCTTGAACCATTCTACGAATTTCGTCAACCCTTCCTGTAAACTCGTTGTCGGCTGATAATCCAGTTTCAACTGAGCCTTGGAAATGTCTGCAAAGGTAACCGGAACGTCCCCCGGCTGCATGGACAACATTTCCATCTCGGGTTTAACTCCGAGCGCATCACCCAGATGTTGAATCATATCCATTAACCGTTCCGGTTGGTTGTTCCCCAGATTAAAGATTTCGTATGGCTCCAGCCCATCAACAAACAAAGAAACCATCACCCCCTGCACGACATCATCAATATAGGTGAAGTCACGTTTCATGTCGCCGTGATTAAATACCTTGATCGGCTTGCCCTGCAGCATTGCTTCTGTAAAAAGCCAATACGCCATGTCCGGCCGTCCCTCGGGACCGTAGACCGTGAAAAACCGCAAGCCGATAGCCTGAAATCCATAGAGGTGCGTATAGGCATGCGCCATCAGCTCGTTGGCCTTTTTGGTGGCAGCGTAGAGACTTACCGGATGATCCACCGCATCGTCTTCCGAGAAGGGCACCTTTTTATTGCCGCCATACACACTGGAGCTGGAGGCATAAACTAACCGATCTATTTCAAAGTTCCGGCAGCACTCCAGCATGTTGAGATGCCCAGCCAGATTCGACTGCTCATACGCGTGCGGATTTTCGAGTGAATAGCGCACCCCCGCCTGGGCGGCGAGGTGGCAGACACGATCGGGTTTGTGAAACTTGAAACCTGAAACCAGAAACTTGAAATCGGATATATCGCCTCGGAGCCCCACATAGCCCGACCGTGCTTCCAGCTTCGCATGGCGCGCTTCTTTCAGCGCAACCGAATAATAGTCGTTAAAATTATCAACGCCAACCACCTCATGCCCCGCATCCAACAATGCATGCGCCACATTCGACCCAATAAACCCCGCCGTACCTGTTACTAAAATTTTCAAAGCTGTTTTCCTTTGGAGTTTTTTTTATTATAGCGAAGCTCCGCCACTTTCAGATCGATCATATATTCATACATCGAGCGCATAATGGAATATCGGAGCCCCGGCAGGCCATCAAGCAAACCCAAACGGAAAAAATAGAGATAGCCAAACATCAAAAACGGCCGGCCCGGCATTTTATAGGCCAGCGTTTTCAGCGCCCGGCGTTTAACGGCGGCGTCGCTTGAAAAAAGTTCCATTGGATGGAACGTTGACGCCACTTCGCCAATCAAATCCTGCGCTTCCATTTGAGAATATTTATTATGGCGATCAAACCAATGCCCCACCCCATGAGAAAACGGATAATGAATAATATGCCCTTCCAGCTTTCCTGTTGGGCCATCGACCACTGCCACCGGATTCACCAATCGTTCATAGCGTATTTTTTCAGGCCGGAACACGCGGGTAATCCACGTGGGATAAAGCTGCGACCGTTTCAACCAGCGACCCATAAAATAATCTTTACGTCGCACCTGAAAGGCCGCGTGATTCCCACAGCTTTCAGGCAGGGTTTCCAATTCCGCCCGCAATGTATCATCGCACGTTTCATCCGCATCGGTGTAGTAGACCCAGTCATGCTTATATTCAATATTTTCCGCACCCCAGTTCTGATGTGCTGACCAATTATCAAATTTACGTTGAATCACCCGCGCGCCCAGCTTTTCAGCCAGCTCCACTGTGCGGTCATCACTATAGGAATCAAATACAACAATGTCATCCGACCACGAGACGGATTGAATACACCGCTCAATGTTGATCTCTTCGTTCTTGGTAAGGATTAGAACAGAAACGCCTGCCATTTTATTCCATCTCCCTAAACACACGCTTTTTGATAAATCGCGCCGGATTCCCTGCAACAATACTCCCCGACTCAACATTCTTTGATACTACAGCAGAACATCCTACCACTGAAAAATCGCCAATCTCCACGCCGGGGAGAATTTTTGCACCTGCAGCAAGCCAACATCCTGTTCCAATACGAATAGGTTTCGTCAATAAATCAAAATAGGGAGAACTAATATCGTGGTTACCGGTAACCAACCACGCATGTTGACTAATGCAACTTTGTGCCCCGATGCTGATCCGGTCTAGCGAATAGACCCAGCACCCTTCACCCAAAGAAGCATATTCATCCATTTCCAATTTCCAGGGACAATGGATTTTTACTTTATTATGGACGGATACACTTTTCGCCAACTTGGCACCAAAGGAAACTAAAAGAAATCGGCGCCACCCTCTCATTCGGCGGGGCGACCATCTGAAAAGCGTGCTTTGCACGATTCCCCATGTACCAATCCGTATTTTTTCTTTTAGAGGTAACCCTGAGGTTTGAATGGGTCGAAATTGAGGAGGCATAAACTACAACCTTTTGTTAATTTTTCTCGGTTTAATGAATTTAGCTGGATTTCCTGCGACAATGCTCCATTCGTTAACATCCCGAACAACAACGGAACGCGCTCCAACTACAGCGCCATTACCAACCGTTACTCCTGGAGCAATAAAACTATCCGCACATACCCATGCCTGTTTCTTTATTACGACCGGCCGCCGCACCAATGGTGCACGGAAATCCTCATAATCATGCGTAAGGGTACAAATATGAGAGAATTGAGAAACCGTTACAAAATCTTCCAAACAGAGTCCGCCGCCGCAGTAGCAATTCACTCCCTCTCCGATGCAGACATATTGTCCCACTTCCAATTTCCAGGGTTCGGAAATAATCACAGAAGGTAATACTTGTGCTCCCACCCCAACCTTTGCACCAAACATGCGCAAAATCATCCGGCGCCATGCATAAAACAGCTTTGGCGTAGGTCGAAATAAAAGTATCCACCCCAGTTTCCAAAGAACCCGCATTATCTTATTCGAGAAGGTATTGGGACTGCTTGCAAATGGATTATCATCCGACATTTGTAATCACCTTAGTTCAACCGATTCATATCGGAGAGTATCCTTTAGTCAAACTTAATAACAGAAGGAACCGGACCACCCAGACACCATTGGTAAACTGCCTTCATATCCTGAGCAATCTGTGTCCAGGTAAAACTTCGCTCAACTAATTTTCGGCCATTTCTACCCAACTGCCATCGCTCCTCGTTGGAAAATGAAAATAATTCGTTCAACCCCTCGGCGACCGATGAAAAGTCCGGCTCTACTCGAATGGCTGCTTTCGCTGAGAATCCCTCGGGTATGTTGCAAAACTCTGTCATGACGACCGGAAGTTCATACGACCATGCCTCTAAAACTGACATGGGTAGTCCTTCCGAAAACGAGGGTAGAATGAAAGCATCGACACTCCTAAGAAGAGCTTCTTTTTCTGCACCGAATTTTGGACCCAGAAAATAGAGCTCAGAAGACGGCGGATAGATATCAGAGGGAAGACTTTTTTCTGACACAGCATCCGACCAGGAAAAGCCCAACTGACTCGCCTGTTCTTTGAGTCCTTCCAAATGGTTTCCATCATCCCAGCCGGCGATAAGCAGTTGCCAGCCGGAAAAAGCTTTGGGGTTCTTACTTTGGACCATCGACCACGCTTCTAACAATTCCTTTAGTCCCTTCTTCGGGTGAATGCGGCCAAGGAAGAGTAGCTGCTTCTTGCGGTTGATGGTTTGGGGTTTGGGGTTTGAGAAATCGATCTCCGTCCTCTGATCTCCACCTCCTGCATTCCGACCTCCAATCTCCGGCAACTCAATCCCATTTGGAATAATGGCGATCGGATTCTTCAATCCATAAGCCCGAATGGACGCTGCCTCAGACTGGCAAAGCGCATGAAGGCAAGTTGCTTCTCTCAACGAGCGGTCAGCGAATAAATTCCCCACTACCTTTTTTTTCAAGGTAGAATTCTGTAGTGCCCACGGATCCAACATACCATGAGGACTTATGATAACAGGCCTCTTAGTTGCAGACTGCCACTGGAGTGCTGCCCATTGGTCATCTAACCATATTCCATGCTGATGAATCAGGTCGGGCGAATTCTGTTTTAAAAGCCGTCTTAGTTGAAAAGAGGTTTGCAATGGACCATATGATTGATACTGAACTGTTGATACATTTCCCCACTGAGCACGATCAGAGTCGGTATGAGGATCCGCGCGACCATAGACACTCACACCAACACCCTGATCATGCATTGCCTTGCAGAGGGAACTCATTGCGTAAAACAATCCTCCGGCACTTCGACTAAGCCCACAAAGTTCAATAGCATCCATTATCTGCCTAATACCCGAAGTACAAACCGGGCAGGAACCGGATTCCTTACAGGCCCAACTTTAATTGCATGATTAACCGCCTTTGCGAGATTATCCGCAAAGCGCTCTGCTCCCCAATCTTTAATACGGCTCTGACTAAACTGGCCAAATGCAGCACGTTCTTCAGCGTCAAGCTGAGTGAAGCGAAATAGAGCATTACTTATGGACTCCTCACTCGAAGGATCAAAACTAAAGCCATTCTGATTTTCCTCGAGCAAGTTCGGTGCACAACCGCAACGTTTAGACAGCAGCAAAGGTGCTCCGGCGGCCATCGCTTCATTCACAACAAGCCCCCACTGTTCCGTTGTACTGGCATGAATGAACGCGGAACAGTTTTGATAAAACCAAGGCAACGCATTATATTGAATCGATCCCAACAAATAAACCTGCGCTTCTATACCGCATCTTGAAATCTCTGATTCTATATCAGCCCGAGTTTCTCCATCACCGCCGATTATCAGACGGATAGGAGTCAGTCCCCTCTCTTTGCAATGGGTCACATATTTTGCATAGGCTCGAACCAGCCGCGGTAGATTTTTCTTCTGCCCAAACCGGGTACACACCGCAAAATAAGCTTCCGAACGAAGCCAGGAGGGGAACTCTTCCGGCATATTATCCGCCAAAATTGAAAAATGATTGCTGTCCACCACATTATGCCCGTCAAAGATGCATTCTTCAGGCATGCCAAGCTGATGAATGTATTCGCGATGAGGTGTCCCACCGACAAGAGCCGCAGATGCACATCGAACCAGAAGGCCCTTTATCCATTCTTTATGGGGAACCCGCTTTTCATCATAGGCCGTACTCTCCGAAAACATTACAACAGGAACGTTATTTCGTAGCGCCCAGAAAAGCATCTTTTGCCCGATTTCCATCCCCCATCCGCTTGCGCAGACGCAGTCGGGCTTAATGGTCCAAAGCACTTCCTCCAGTCGAAAATCGATCTCCTCGCCCTTGATTCCTGACCTTATACGACCAGGGAAAAGAGTGTGTATCCTGTAATTTTGGATGTCCGGGTTGAACTCAAGGACTTCAAAAGAATCCTTATCAGTCACCTGTATAAGGTGGGCTATTCCTTCGAAAACCGAGGAAAATGCATCGAAACGGGCATGGTGATATGGCACCAAATTTTGAATCAACCAAACAACATTCATATCAAATCCAAAAACTGTATTAACGCTTTAACATGTTGCGAGGGAGATCCTAATTCCAGCACTCTGCATCTACCTGACTCGGCAACTGCTGAACAGGCTGCTGTATCTCGACTTAACCTGACAATTTCGTTAGCCAGTGCCTTTACATCATGGGAATCAATAAGATAACCATCCGTACCATGTCGTACAAACTCATCTAGTCCACCACATTCAACGGATGCCACAACTGGTACACTATGAATCAAAGCCTCAACCGGAGTTCGACCCAGGGCATCAAAGCGAGAATTAAAGAGCAATACATTGAGAGCCGCATAGAAATGGGATAGATCCTTCTGCCATCCGATAAATCGAACTTTTTCAGAAATACCTAAATCATGCGCAAGCTTCTCCAAAGCTCCCCGCTCTTCACCATCCCCTGCAATCAAAAAAAATGCTTTCGGTTGATCCTTCACAACAAATGCGGCCACGTTTAAAAACACATCGAATGCTTTACGTGGTATTAACCAACCCGCATTGCCAACGATGTACGCATCTTCAGGGAGATTCAGTCTCTGACGCGCCTTCAAAATATCTACATATGTTTCTGGTTCACGGAAAATATTGGGAAAACACGCCACATTCCGATAATCAGCAAATAGGCTCTCAACTTCCTTAAATATAAAGCTACTAATGAACCGGATTCCCAAGCACCCCCTTTTGGCCAAAGCATAGTAACCCCTCCACAACCAGATTGAACGATCGCCGTGGTGGAAATGAATGCTAAGGTAGGTTTTTCGCTTGGAGAGCATTGCTGCAACAAGACTCCCAAAGTTGTGTCCCGTTAACAAAATTCGTTCCGGGTTGAACTGCCTAATATTTCTGAGCAACCATGGTATCGTACCCATTCCTCCCAAGCAGTATCTTGGCGCCCCAACGAGCGGAATGCCACGATCCGTTGCTATACTCTTTAATTTGCCGGCAGGATGCAGTGAGAGCATTTTAACTTCATGCCCAATTGCCTTAAGTTCTACGAGGCTTTCCAAAGTAGATTGCTCCATACCTCCCAAATTCGAGCACTGAATGATGTTCAATATTCTCATATTATGCCATCCTCCGATCTGTTTTCCCGAGTTGCGGAAAGGCAATCAACCAACTTGCAGAAACTCAATGCTCTTGAATCCCACCCAATTCCGTTTAAGGGCTGCACTTTCGCTCTATTACTTCTCAGGATTTTATCAATCATCTCCAAGAACTCCTGTGGAGTAGAACATACATTCAGGTTTTTATGGAAAGCATGCACCTGATCGCACGCATCTGTGCATACAAGAGGCAAACCAGTAGCTAAATGGTCAAAAAGCCGCATTGGAGAACAATATCTATTAAAGACGGACATAGCATATGGAATAATCCCTATATCCAAGCACTTAAACCATTCATGTATGCGATCATGTGGTTGGGCACCAACAGCAATACATTTTGGATTTTCCAGTAATTTAGCCAGTGCATTCGGCAGCGGATCAGGCAATGGTCCAACAAGTAGCAAGGTTCCCAGCGGTTGAATCTCAGAGCACGCCTTCAACAGTTCGAAATCGAGCCGATCATTAATACCGCCGACTACCCCTACAATGGGTCTAGGTAGACTACCGATCGGAGGAGGCAACGGTAAACGTTCTCCAGGAGTTGGATAGAATCGTTGTTCTGTTCCATTCATACTCACAGAAACTTTTGCGACATCGACACCATACTCAGATATCGCACGAGCTGCTAACGCAGCGGATACAAATACGCTGTGATCGGCGATTTCAACTATCTGCCCCTCCAATCTCGCCATGTTTCCCCAGCGGTTATAGCTTCGATAGTCGTCCGACGCATAGTATATCTTCGCGACATGAGTTGGGAGCAATCGTAATAAGGTTGCATAGTGTGGACTCGTTGCGATAACGCATTCGATACGCTTTCCCTTCTTCCGAGCTTCGGCCTCCATCTTACGCCACAACAAGCGCTGACCCACCAGCGCTGTGCGTGATGCCCATCCCAAGGGAAGCGCAACAGACAAAATCTGTAGCTTCCCCTCTGCTTCGGGACAAACACGACGGCGGATGGCCAACCAATCTGCTGGCATCACTCCAAGAACATCAACTCTTTCAGCTAATGCAGAAAAAGGCTTACGACGCCAGATTTCATTAACGTCACATACCGCAATCATACAAAAAAGCTCTCAAATAATTCATTAAGTTTTCTAGCCGAAGCTTCCCATGTAAAACGGGCAGACCTCTGTTTTCCCAAATCACGCAATTCCCGTCGCTTGCCCGAATTTTCCAGCAACATCTGAATAGCTTCCACATGCTCCTCGGCGGCATTAACTCCACACAAAACAGCCGCATCTCCGGCAACCTCCGGAATTGATGCCGTATTACTTGCCACCACTGGAGTTCCCGCCGCCATGGCCTCTACAACCGGCATTCCGAACCCTTCATATCTAGACGGAAACCACACCACCTCGGCCTGTTGATACAACGCGTTTAGCAAGTGGTCTGAAACATACCCTGCCAGAACAATAGAATTGTTCTGAACTTTTTTCAGTCGTTCGGTGTAGTTAGAATTATTTCTTCCCGTTATAATAATCCTAATATTCGGACAGGCTTTTGCAAGAGGTCTCAAGGCCTGCAAAACAAGTTCTGCATTCTTCCGCAGTGATAATCCTCCGGGAACGAGAATAAAAGGTGCCCCTCCGGTTATCTCAATAGCCTGAGCAGCATCTGCTTCCGACACCGTCGCGCCAAATACGCGATGAGGCGCATTGTGAATGACATGCAGTTTGCTGCGCAATCCCGGGAAAAAATGGCCGATGCGCTCTGCGGAAAAATCAGAAACCGTAACAACGGCATCAGCGTGGAGTTCAATCTTCTGAAAAAGCAACCGCCATTTTCTGCAGTGCCATGTTCGGGCCCAGCTATTTGGATACAGCTCCTTTTCGTATCCAGCCACATCATGAATCGTGCATACCAGTTTGGCCTTCCCGGTCGGCACATAGGACTCTGCAGGACAATATACAATATCCACATCATCCCAGTACTTTTCTGCCTTCGGCGCATTCCGCCAAACCCAGCGCGCCTGCTGAAGTAACTGGGAAGAGGTATACGGAATAAACGACTCCATCTTCCAGAAATCGGAAAGGTTTTTATAAGCCCCGTCATAAAGTCTTCCCGAAACCAGAATCTTATGATTGACCGAATGAAACAGTTCAGCATGAGAGACCAGCATCTGGTCGATCACCCGGCCCACTCCCGAAGGATTGGGTATCCGGTGAATATGGATATGCGAAAGTATATTCAACGTTTCCCCCAATGCTTTTGCATGAGGGCGATTTTGTAAACATCAACGACCTTGTCGGAAACGGCGGCCCAGGTATATTTTTCCCGAGCACGCTCTCGATTCTTCCCCGCAACATCATATCGCAGGGCATCATAGGTCAGCAGATGCTGTATCCGCTCATTCGACTCATCTTTAATGATGCAAGCTCCGACCTCTTCCAACAATTTTTCAGCCCCCCCGCCGCGGCTGACCGAAAATGCCAGAATAGGTAGTCCGGAAGCAACCGCCTCAAGAATAACCAGGCCAAACGGTTCATGGTACGAAGTGAACAAAAACTCATCTGCAGCCCGGTAATATTGTTCCGGCGTGTTTGTTGACCCCACTAGGATCAACTTTCCGTCCGTAATCGGGTCCACACAGTTTTCCTTCATTGCCACATAGTCAGGGCCGTTCCCGACAACAACCAGCACCAGGTCGTCCGGCAACAAAGAGGCAATTCGTTCAACCCGGTCAGAACCTTTCATTTCACGATGAATCCGGCCAACCCAAAGCATCATCCGCTTATCCCGGGGTATTCCTAAGCGATCCCGCAGTTTATTCTTTTCATCTTTCGGCAGACTGCAAAAACGTTCAAAATCCACACCGTTCGGTATGTAATGAATCTTAGAGGGCCGATATCCGTTATCCACCCAGCTTTCAATAGTGTGAAGCGATATACCGATCAGTTTATAGGTCGTCAGGAGGACCAGCTTTTTACCGACGGACTCTTTTAATCCCATCACATTAGTCATCGGAAGATGCGAGTGGGTTATTACAGGGGTCCGCATCATCAGAAAAAGCAACCGAGGCCACAGAATACCGTCGTGAGAATGAATAACATCCGGAGCGAGACGCAGAATCTCCTTTTTTAACCGAGGGATTCCGCGGTAAGCCTCGGCGGATGACTCCAAGCCCAAACAAGCCGTATTCCGGGAGAAGGCCTTCGCAACCTTAGCCGGCGGACCGTAAAGAAACAACAACCACGCATCGACACCGGATTGTCGTTGTTCACGTACTAGTGCTTCAGCAACACGCAATGATCCACCCGTATCCGGGTCGTCGCGTTGGCAGATATGAAGTACTCTCATAAAAAAATCCGTGGTTATACCTAATTGGAAAAGGCCGAAGCATAGCTTCTACGCTTAGTGGCGCGGTAGTAGTTTTTTCAGTATACAGGCCCGATATTCAGTATAGCCAGTCCTATATTCAGGAACGTTCAGATACTTTAATGCCCGAAGGGAATTAATAAAAAATCCTTTGCAAATAACCATGCCGCAATGCATCTTCTGATACCATTTCATCGATTCATCCCGCATGATTTTAAAGTAGGTATGCAATCCAGCTTTCGGAAAATAATACGGTTCCTCTTTCAGCATTTTTTCCGTTAAGCTAAAATCCCAAACCCCCTGATAACACAAAATACTTTTTACATTCACAATACGTTTACGCAGCCGGCAACGTACTGCAAAATCCCAGTCATCCACTTCGGATAACAGGTCATATCCACCCAGCTCGTTGAACAGGTTTTTCGTACACAGCGTATCGCCGGGAAGGGCATCATATTTAATACGCCAGAAATCAGATCGATACCCCGCACTTCGCTCAACCACTCTGGGGTTTACCTTAGCCTTCACACCAAGCCCCTCCGGAGCCGTTCCGATGGTAAACTTCTGCATGTCATTAATAACCAGAGTATCATCATCAACCAAGGGCACACACCGCGCCAGTGAGTCGGGATGTAGAAGATCATCATCGCAATTGAGCTTCAGGATGTCATACCTGCACCGCTCGACACAGCGGTTCATATTACCGGCCATTCCCAGATTTTTTTTATTCCGGAAAATCTTCAGCCGCTCATCGTTGATCGAAGCAAGAGCATCTTCAGCGGGTATCTCGCCCGCATTGTCCGAAACCACCACCTCAAACTGCGGATATCGCTGCATCAAGGCCACACGACAGGTTTCCAGCAACACCTTACAGCGCTCCTCTGAATCAAGGTAGGTAATGATATAGATTGAAACTCCCGGCAGTTTCTCTGTGGTGTTTCCTTCCATTACCAAGGCTCTCCTTCACCAATGTTCTCAGAATCAATCGCATGGTGCAGAAAAGCTAACGATGCCTTCCGTTCCGCACTCAGTTTTCCCCCGACCATTTTCCAATCGATTTTTCGGGATAATAGTTCTCTCCAGGTGTCGTCATCCGACCGCAGTGTCAATTGTTCATCAAGCCCGAGCTTTTCTGCCAGATCTGTTAAACGGGTATTCCGATTTTCAACCCCCTTTGATTCGGCGAGCAGACTGACAAACGGATGTTGAAATAGAATTGAAAATACCGTGCCATGAAATGAGTTGGTCACTACGGCCTCTGCCCCTTTCATGGCTCCGACCCAATCTGCAGGAGAATGGCATTCAACCAATTTGATTCCTTCAAAACGCGGAAGCCGCTCATCCCAAATTAGCGAAGGCTCCACCGATAATTTTTTCGCCGTTTCCCGTAACGTGGCGATCTCCTCCTGCGTTGGATCAAAGAGATAGGCGAGCAACGTTCCTTCTGTCCCCATGGACTTAGCAATCGGCGCGTAGTCCTCCAGCAATAGCGTTGGATCCAGCACCGAGATAATATCTGTTGAATTCCCCATGAGATCTTCCGCGATTTTCACACCCGATTTCTCACGCACAGAAACGGCTGAAAAACATCTAAGCAGCGCGCCCATTTGATCTTTGTGCTCTACGTCGGGTTCCTGTGTACCAAAGCTGCTTGCATAGGATACGCGACGTTTATTTTCCGGACCGAAATCTAAGAAGAACGCAGGATATAAGGTACCGTGGAAAATTCGCGTGTTCCAAACCTGATCACTGCCAACCATATATACTTCAGAACGCGGGGGTTCGTCGCGTAACGCCTGAAGACTCCGATATTGCTTCTCCCCCAAATGACAATTATTTTTTAGAAATGCTTTAAACCCCTCTCGCTTAGCTCGAGGAAGCTTATATGAAATTGCCGATCTAAATAGTTTTCGATATACCGTTTTGGGCAAGGACCCCGCATGAATCACCTCGGGAACATAGTCAATCAGCTCAACCGAATGCCCCATTCCCTCAACGGCTTTGCACAATGCATAGGCCTGCAAAGTCGCGCCATAATTCAAATTTCCGTTAATCCACGAATGAAAAGTGATAATGGCAACGGTTTTTCTAGCTTCATTCATACAAAAACCTTTAATCCTGAAGATCCTGAACTATATCCATCAGGCGCTTTCTCCACATATCCATGGAAAAGTTGAGTGAGAAAAACTCTTTCCCACATACCGATAACTTTTCCCTCAACGACCGGTCCAGCACCACTTTCTCTACAGCATTTGCAAGTTCAGCAGCGGAGCGGGCGGGAATAATTATCCCATTCTCGAAGCTGGTCAGATCCACTCCGGACTCTTCCGTAGCGATGACGGGACACCCATAGGACAGCGCTTCAAGCACTACGCCAGCCTGCCCTTCAGAAAGGGAGGGTAAAACAAATGCATCAGCCTTTTCATATTCGTCCCCCATGCGCTCCATCCCCACAACCCCAAGATAGTTTAATTCCTCATAGTGCGGAAACCATTTACATTCTCCCTTTTCAAGTCCTGCAACTCTGGCATCCAGTTTGATACCAGATTTTCTAAGAGAGTAAACCGCTTCTGCAAAGTAAGGAAGACCTTTACGTAACGGGTCACGGCCCGCGAACAGAAGGCGGCCCGCGTCAACCCCATCCTGATCCCTCGGAAAAATGCTGGATCCATAGGGTACAATCCTAATTTTATGCTTATGCTCGGGAACGAATGCTTCGACACCTTTCGCGACCCACTTTGATGGACAGAGAAGGATGTCTGCATGAGGGGCAATAGCGCCAATTCCACGGATCAACGAAGGTGTACAGCTTATTTCGGAGACCCTCAGACGTTCCGGGGCATTGAAGCGTGTCTGTTCCTCGAAAACCATTTGGTTGGATAACGGACTGATAAACACATCAACAATCGTTTTCATACCCTGTTCTTTGGCCCAGGACAGGAAGCCCAGATCCTCGCCATACATATTATAGATAATCTCTGCCGCGCCTAAGCCCCAATGTTTATAGCATGCACTTAAATCATCCGATATCAGTCCCCGCGACAACGCTGCCACCAAGGATCGGTCTGAAGAGAATATTTTATCTCTAGCGATATCTCGTGGAACTCTGGATACGAGGGCTCCTATGCCCCCCCCCTGAACCCCTGACTTTGATAAAAGAGAGGCGACTCTACCCGCAAAGCTAAATGCCGTAGAGTCTGTATACAGGGCAGATAACAACCCACCCTCTTCTAATAGTCGGGGTATGGCATACCGGTGCCGAGCCCCTCTTTGCATAACGATTACTTTCATCCTATGTAACTACAGACGGAGTGATGGATTGATAGGTTCCTGAAAAAACAGCATCAAGAATATCGGCATGCCGCTCATATACAAATTCATCTTCTGCCACCTTTTGAATTGTAGCACGCTGAGACTTGGCAGAGTTACCCACACTAAGAATCGCTTCCTTGATGGATGAAGCATCCTCCGCATCACAAACGGCTCCTAATTTATATTTTAGAATTAATAATTCGAGGCCTGGGAAATCGCTGGAAATTAATGAGAGTCCACATCGTATATATTCTGAAAATCTCCCGGGACATTGATAATAATGACCAACCCCATCGTTGGGATAAAGCAACACTCCCATCTCACCGATGGAATATAAGGTCAGTAACTCCTCAAAGCTTAGACCACCAAGAAATACGACCCGCGAGCAAAGTCCGAGCTTTTTCATGTGTTGCTCGCAATCCAACCGGCAGTGCTTTCCCTTTGCCATCGGAGGACCGTTAAAAACAATAACATAATTCTCGGGAAGTTCCGCAAAGGCTTCAAGCAACTGAGGAGACATTCGATCATGACGATATATTCCGCCTGCAACAATAATCACTGCGCTTTCAGGATCCTGAACTCCACTCCTGGAAAGAATATCCTTACGGAACGCCGACTTCCGCTCCGGAATGTTCCACCATGCGGGCAATGCGGTTCGAACAATGGCTGGCATATTGGCAAGCCCATAATAACTTTTCATGAACCTACCCCGGTTCACTTCATTACAAATCACGTAATCTGAGTGGCGAGTAAACCAGCGTTCGAAACGTTCATAAAAACGGTGCCTCCTCGGCTCCAGAAAATCCTGAGTATGGTAGATTATGCGTTTTTTCCCTTTGAACATCGGCAGCCAAAACAGGAATGGGGTTTGCTGAGCACCTTGAACATAAATGACATCATAGCCTGACGTGTTAAGGCCCATTTTTATGAACAGTTTTGATATCAGTAAAAAAGCAGAAATCAATCCAGTCTTTTTTTGTGGCATATAGTTAATGTCGTAGCCCTGCATATAAGAAGGAAGTGCGTCTCCTCCCCAACACATATAATCTATGCTGCCATACTTCTGGGTTGCATATACAACGCCCATCGCTTGATGCGGTGCCCCAAAAGTACTTACCGGATAACCATAATATAAAATTTTCACAAAACTCCTCGCATACTAATTAAAGGGGTCTGAGTTCAGACTCATCGTCCCTTTTTGCAAAAACAAGAATCGGGCCAAGAAAAATCAGCCAAAATACCAGTCCGCTTAAGAGCAGCCAAATGCCCCCCCCACCGAAACGCAAATAAACAGGAGCTAATGCAAAGTGACATATCTGAGCAATTAAATTTCCTGTGATGGCCTGGTCCCAAATGGATCGCGCCATTTTTCCTAAAAAATACATAAAAAAACAGCCCAGGAAACCAAATGATGCAAACACCTCGGCATACCCGGGAACACAACTTCCTCTGGCCAATCGATAGCCATATTCCTCAGAGACCACTGTTCCCGGAGAATCGACATCCACCTTCAATGCTCTTTTCAATCCGTGCCCCACAATCTGTCCTGGCACCCAGTTATGAACCAAGGCATTCCAGACAATGAATCCATAATCATAACGTGAAGATGAGAGAACTGCACTTGTTGCAATAATTCCATTCCGGGCATCAATTGCCCCCTCTTCCTCGGAATTATCGCTGGAACCACCGAATCGCTTTAAGGTTTTTTTAATATCAAATACTTCACTTACAATCTGGCTAACTTCCACCTTTTCATCAGAGCGAAGCATAGCCCGATAGATCCCCACGTTCATTACAAACATGAAAAACACAACCCCCCCTCCGATAATCAGCGGCAAAGGAATCTTCATACGACGACCGAACCAGAGACCGGTAAGAATCATTAATCCGGTAAATGCCGCCGGAGTTCGCCGACCACTTAAAACCACCATCGAAAAAATGCTGACTAATTCAGAGATCATCGGAATCAGTATAAACTTATTATTATATTTAAAGTACAAAACAATACCAAACGGGAGGCAAAGTTTACCCACGGATGCGAAGAACAGATATCGAACCGGCAATCCCGACCATTGCGTCATGTTCAGTAATTCATCCGGCAATGCGGAAAGCTTTATTCGACCATAAAGAGAAATGAGACTTAAAAAATAAAGTCCGATGATAAGAATTTTACCATCAAAGCTCCACGAAGGAATCTTCGATTGAACCGCCGGTCTGCGATACCCCATTAGTGCGCAGCTATAAAAAAGGATACAAAGTACAACAAACAAAGAATAGGAGACGCCATCCATCTTTGCTAAATGCTTGTCACCAATCAATGAATACAATTGGGGGCCTAGAAAGAAAAAAAGGTCACAAGTAATCAGAAAGGGAAACTGCAGAATCGCATCATACTTCATGAACGATTTCACAAAGACAACTACGCAAATTACAACTAATAAACTGAAGAGCAGGCCTTCCATCTCAAATAGAGCTCAGTAAATAAACAGTAAACCGAAGTTCCATCCCAAGAGGTATTTTCCGCGAGATCAATTGCACGCGTTGCTTATCGTAATCAATCATTCGGACTTCCACATTCAGCGACATTACGAGAACGCATACCGGAAAGCGTCCAAACATCATCATCAAGAACGAGCTTCTTTATTTCTCGAGCAGGCGCGCCGGCAACAAGCGTATCCGCAGGAACATCTTTCGTCACAATGCTACCCGCACCAACGACGCTATTTTTCCCTAAATTAACTCCAGAGAGAATAATTGCACGCGACCCGATAAAACAGTTTTCTCCAATTGTTACAGACTTGGACTTAGGTGTAAGATTAGCTAGTTCATGGTCACCGGTCGTGATCAATACACCAGGACTCACAAGGCAATTCCTTCCAATATAAACCTTGTCCCGTGCCTCAATCATAACCCCGTACATAAGGCTAACATTTTCACCTAAGTGAATCTTACGGGGGTTAATGAAGCGAACTCCGCTATGTATGAAACAGGCACCATCAATATTGCATCCAAGCAAATGTTTATACGCTGCAGATTTCAATTTAGAAACAGGATACACTCTGAACAAGGGGAGATCATACAGAGCGTAAAGAACTGCATGATATGTCAGTAAGAGTATTTGTTTAAACACTTGGATAGTATACGTCATAAAATAACAATCCAGCCTTAATTCACGCCTCAACTGCCCCAGATTTCCGAACGTTTATAACCCCGGACTTGCTGTTCCCATACATCAAACATTATACCTCTAAAGCGACTATTAAGACGCCCATACCATGAATGTTGTAACCACTGATGAAAGGCAGGGTCGATGACCTCTGTTATAATATTTGCCCAAGCTTTTGTTATTGAATCGGGAGTAAACGACTCGCTGGCTTTTTTACCGGCATCAACCATTGAGCTGTAATACTGCTCATCTTCTTTAAGTTTTGTAATCTCAGCGAGCAATTCATCATACGATGAGATCCGGATATAGTTTTCACCCACTTGTCCACTTTGCAGAAAGGCCGAGTCATAACCACCGATAAAGGGGATATTTGAGAGCCATGCATTAAACATCTTTGTTGGCGGTTTGGTATGATGAGGATTTTTACCAAATGAGCGGATACCCAATAATACATCGACATCGCGCATATCATTCCAAGAACCCAGTTCCTTATAAACAAATCTACAACCAATTCGCTGCAAATCATTCTCCAGTTGTATTGCCGGAACCCCCAAATTCTCAAGTTGCCCACTAAAACAAATATTTTCAACCTGTATACGATCCGCATCCCTGCTTAGCAAACCCGGCTGAGGCAAATGCGGCATATATACCGCCCGGGCCCCTTCGCTTTGTTCATTCTGGACAACTTCAAGATTAGCATACGGCTGCGCATGAAAATCAGCCCTTAAACCAACAATAAAGTACGAGGCGAAATCCTTGCCTTTTAATTGATAGCGCGCAACTTCTCCGTGAATAAAATTGATCGCATCCCTTTTTAACTCATAACTATATGAGACAGGGTGCCCCAGATCTCTCAGACGACAATAAACAGGCCATGTCCATGCATGATGAACACAAGCTTTGGAGCCTTCGTCCCAAGGCAGCACCCGAAGCTTCTCCAAATCATCTCCGGAAGCAATATTCCCTACAAAGTGATATTTATATTTTGTCATAACTGTCGGAGATTCGAGTAATTAAAACGTACATTGTTCAAAAATGAACGCAAGGAAACTGATTACGCAATAGAACTCACACGAGACCTATGTAATTTTTGTTTCGTTCCCATCTCCTGAAGTCCCTCGTTTCATGAGACGCTTTTTGAGCCGACGCTCCCACTTCTGTAAAAATTGAGACAGACGGTAGGTAACATCCTGCAAGCCAATTCCGGAATATACACCAAACTTATTAATGTAGTATTCATTCGGAACCTTCCGCCAACCCCAACTCGGAAACGTATAAATAGAGCGGCCTTTATTATGCAAATGATGGTAGTGGATATAATTATTTTCATTCATAAGTACTTTCCCGTTTACAATCATTACCTTTCCGCTGAATGAACGTTCAGGTTCTAAAGATAAAGTAGAAAAGTGAGCTGTTATATTGCCCGCTTGTTCGCTCTTAATAATTACTTCCGTCATACTTTCAATTTCAGTATCAATTTCAAGCAGGCTCTTCCCGGAGAAAAGCGCCCCCCAAGCCAATGCACACTCGGTAAAACTAAAATGCCGGTCTGATGCCAGAACCAATTCGTAATCCTTACTTTTGCGGTATAATTCATTAATTTTTTCCGTATTGCGCATAAAAAACAAAGGCCCGCTCAGATACTCCTTGCTGGTACTAAATACATCATACTTATTCAAATCAGGGATAAATGCGCTGATATCACCCAAAATAATATCGATGTCACAAAAACCCCAATAATCATACCCCTCAAGCATGTCCTGGAATATTTCTCCTAACGCCGGCTTGTAGTCGCATATCTTATAAGGAGAAGAAAAAGCGGGCTTTATCCCGGTGTATTTTTCTGATAGTGCCTTGAACTCTTCCAGATCTATGTCACGGACATGACAATTCTCCGGCACATCATTTTCAAGCCCGTGCCAGGCGTCTCCAACCAATAGGAAATCTATCTCTCTATTCTTATCGCATGATGCGAGGAAAAGCTGGGCAAAACGTGGCAGGTTTCCGAAATATAGAGCTAATACTGCAATTCTCATGATGCCATCTTCCTTTTAAATAGTTTTTTTTTAATAAATTGAATTAGCAGAACCCTATCGGTGTAATTCGTTATTATGAAAATCAATACCAGTGCAGCCCCGAAAGTCAGCACAGCCATTACTGCGAGTCCAGCAAATGAAAACCTTGCCAAATATGAATTTGTAGCATATCCGATCATTAGCACTAAACCAAAAACAAGCCCGCTCTTAAGATAGATGGAAACAAATTTTCGATAGGGGATACCCGTTTCCTTAGAAACCCAGATTGGAAAGAGAACGTTTTCCTTGAGGCAAACAGCCACGATCGTTCCCCATAATACGCCCAAGGCTCCATAGCCTAGATGAATCAACAGTAAAGAGAGTAATATATTTATAGATCCGGGAATCAGATTACCAATCCCCATATACTTGGTTTTTCCAATTGCGACAAAAATCGTCCATACGATGGAACCGCTGATCGTAAACGCAAGTTGTCCCACCATCAGCTGCACCCAGAGGGTATATTCAACAAATGCATCACCCAGCCACAGCTGAATCAAGATAGGTGCTGCCAATACAAAGACACCACACGCGTAGGCGGTTATATAAGAAAGAATCTGGCTGCTGACCAAGCAGGTTTGACGCATGCGCTCAAGATTCCCCTTGGCAAAATCGATGGTAAACACCGGGCCTACCAAACTGCCGAACAGCCCACCCACCTGCTTGATCAAATTAGGCCATACCAGCAAGGCCGCATATACGCCTGCCATGTCTTTATTGACAAATCGGTTAATCATCCATATGTCGGTCTTAACAAAAAGAGCAAACCCCAACATCGAAACGAGCGACCAACCGGCCATTTCCAAAACCGGCCTGATCCATTTTCGGGTTAGTGATGAGAATTTAAAGACTAATTGCTGAGCCAGTTTCCGATAGATCAAGAAACCAACTATGCTTGATACAAGGGTCAATCCCAGATCAACCACACCGATAACCCACAACTTTGCACCGAATACCAGGATCAATCCGACAAGAAGAATAACTCGTAATAATTGGCGGACGACATCGACCATCGCGCTTATATCTAAGCGATTGGCCGCTCCAATGGGCGCAAACAGGATTCCGGAAACGGTCGTAAAAATGAAGATTAAAATATTACAGCCGACCAAAATCCGGAAATCACCCGCCACTTCAGGCGGGAAATCGATCAGCCAGTCCAGTTTCCATACACCCAAAACATAAAGCGGCAACTGCACAATTGTCAGGCCAACATTGGCAATCAATGCCGTGCTGAAAATTTCATTCGCCTGCTTCCAGTCATTCTGATTCAGCGCAACGTTGAGATAACGAGCAACAGCCCCTCCTATGCTGCCGGATATCATCCCAACATACTGGGTCAGGAAGCCAGCCAGTGCTATTAAACCATATTGCCCTGACCCATAATGCCTAATCAGAAACGGTATAAAAAAAATACCCGCCAACATATAGACGCCAAAACGGAGCACGGTATACACCCCATTTTTCATTATGCGTTTTACACTGTTGTCTGACTTAAAAGTGGCCATGGAGGTTTGTAAAATTTAGGGAAATATCCAATTGCGACGAGTTATCACGAGAGGGATCTGATTAATTCATCAACACAAATGAAGTCATTCAATTTAGATAATATAAATGCAATGTACTCTTCCAGTTATCTACGTATGGGAAAGCGACAAAAGCGACGCCCTATCTATCATGACGAACCGATTCGCAATCCACTGAGAGAAATGGCATTGCGTGCAACGACCCCATCGGATCTGAATAAAGTAGAAGAGCGTCCCGCTCGTTTAAAGCAAGCGGGACGCTTACTCTACATTGCGATCAAAATGGAATAATTTAATTTTCCGTTGCGCCAAATTAATATTGCCCGAGATAAACTTCTCTATTCCTTAATGGGAAGAATAGGGTCCTGTCCTGCGGGATACCCGGGAAACGCAACACGATTCCAACCGCTTCCACTGTCTTCATAAAGCCTTATCAAATATTCACCAACGGTTAAGCCCTCATGACTGACCGTTAAAATGAAGGGAACCGCTCCCGCTTCAAGATAGAGGGTCTGCACAACCGTGTCATTTGAAACGCGGACCAACTCGGCTTTCAGCGACTTACCCTCCAATCCGGTCAAGGCATATTCTGAAATGTTATATAGAGAAATTTGTCCTTCCCCTTCGTACACAACCGTAACCTTTTTCGTCGCACCGCCTCCAGTTACGGTAACGACTGCCTTGCTACCCGCCGCGGGTGCTGGAGATTTCATACTGAAGGAGAGCAAGCCCTCGCCAGCTTCGCCGACCACGGTACCGTTTGGTGTCAAGATTTCGAGCCACTCATTGGTACAGGTCGCCTCCCAATTGAGCAGATCCGTGCCGCTATTGAATATTAAGAACACGTCCTGATTCTTGCCCGCGGTTATAGACATCACTCGCTTAGGCATCTCTAAAACTCCTTCAGGTAACTCCCCTGTATACGGTTGCGAAAAACCAATCCATCGATTTTGCCGGAGCGCAGGTGTTCGCCCGGCAAAGAACTTAAGTCCCAGGTCATCCCCGCTGCCTGAAAACTCATTCCCAATCCAGATTTCATTATTTCTCGAATAGTCCGAATCCATGAGTCTTTCAAAATTCACACCACTATTCCCGTCGAAAATGGTCATATCGCCCGTATCCAAGTGGTTTCTATTCGAATTATAGAACACTGTATTGCGCGTTCCCTCAAAATAGTTTTTTCGAAAGATGTGACCAAGAAATCCGACTTCCCCCTCATAGCTTTGGTCTGTGCCTTCGAAGACTACCGCCTTGTGTTGAACTCCAATAAAATTATCAATCATTCGGTTGTTTAGAAAAGTTCCAAAATAGGAGGGAGTCCATGAATTGTAATCTGGGTTCACGTAATTTTTCGAAGGGTGGTCTAGATAAATAGCCACCTCCACTTCGTGGAATGTATTCCCATCAATAATGGTCGAATGCGATCCGCCGGCACTGAATTGAACACCCGCACTGGCGTGGAAGTCGTAATCCCTTCGAATGGCGTCAAAAATATTGTTATAGACAGCAAACCGATAAGAAAATTGACCTACCACAATAATACTTGAGGAATCAGGCAACACACGCCATGGTTTGATTACTGTCATCGTGTTACCATCAATTCCGGCTAATTGCCGCGCCTGACCGATCCCTTTACCTCCTATAATAATTGCAAAATCAAACCGATCGCATGAGGTCAAGTGGTCCGAAAGATCTGAAAATGTCACAGTCAAAGGGCTTGCAGTATACGGAACTCCCCGGTACTGAGCAAAGCCCCCTTCCCGTAGGATTTGCTCTCCCGCATTTCCATCAGGATTGTCTCTGAATCCAAATGTCCAAGCTAAACTAGCATCGGTCAACCCGTACTGTTTTACTGTCGTCCAACTTGGAACCACAACTGTTACCGTTTTAGCAACAACATCTATTTCCTGAATATCGTAGTCAAAATGGGCTCCCTCTTCATATTCAGCAACAAGTTTGGCGCCATGTACATCGTTTGGTAGACTAGAAAACGTTAAGGTTTGAAGACCTTTTCCATTTCCCATGTCCTCATACGATGTAATCGCAACAGTTTTCCCTGAGTAGTTATAGCTAGCCACGCGCGGCATCATATCTATGGTTTCATTATCACCAAAGTACCAATTGTAAGCCCCCCGACCATCGCCAGCGATCCACCTTCCTTGGGCCCAACCACGTGATTCAGAAGTATCGCTTCTATCGTAGTGAGTCACCGTACAACCAAAAGCACTCAATCCACCAACATAACCTATACCAAATCCACCTAAAGTATACATGCCTCTAAAATTGCACCGCTCGAAAACGAATTTTTCACCTTTTTCGAAAAACATAGGTTTTGAAAGGATCAAATCACAGTCTCTGAAATGCAGACGGGAAACTGAGTGCCCAGTAATCGTATATTTGGCATCAGTTACGTCATCCGAAGCGAGACGGACATCCCGGAACTGTACGTTATTGCAGGTCGAAATATAGTACGCTGGTCTTTGGTAGCCGGTATCCGCAGTATTCATTTCCAATCGGCTGAAGACCGTGTTGTCTTTCGATACCTTCATACTGTATGTATTTCCGACGGTTTTCCCTACAATTTTAGAGACCCTGCCTGGTTCACCGAGAAAACGAACCCCCTCCGATTCCCCCCCTGATATTGTTACCGCAGTATCTCCCCCTATGATAAAGATTCCTTCTGGGAAGAAAATGGTTGGCCACTCATCGTCCTTGACTTGATCCCACAAGGAGGCCAAAGCGTCCCTGTTATCAGTTTTACCATCGCCGACAAGTCCATAGCTCTCAACATTGTACCAATCATTAGGGTTATCACTAAAATTACACCCGTCCCATATTTCTAGGTTGAGAGGCTCAGACCAGCCATATTGCATTCCATGCCCATTGTGGGCGAATACATCATGAATTCCGTTTTTCAGATCCGGAGGGATGATGAAATCAGCTTTATAGGGATTAGAATTCGTACTGGCAATCCATCCATATCCATCAATATACAAATGGCATTGGCCATCAGCCAACGTGAGATTTCTGCCGTATACAGAAAATCCCTCACCTTGCGTGACCTTATCCATTCCAATCCACCAAAGTTCAGCCCGATTGATTGCGATCGGTTCGCCAAAACCAGTATCGTTGTGCGGCCATAGGAGGTACATGTCATTCTCGGGGAGATTTTTCGGCAATGTAATCGCACATTGGCGACCGTCCAACCGCTGGATCAGGCCATCGGCTTGCACGCCTTCGCCATAAAAGACAAAACGCGTATCGCGTCCTTCATCCTGCCCGGTAAAGCTGGACAGGGCCTCGCCCGTCAGCGCCATGGTGTCGCCGGGATTGTTCTGCCGCGTCCATTCGGCAATTTGCGGTACTCCGCTGTTCGTCGGTGCCGTGGTTACGATGGCCGACACGTTAAACGGAGCGAAGTTCGTCGGGTAATCGGTCGTCGGCTCATGAACCGGCATATCCGGATACAGTACGGCCTGGACACTCGAAACCGCTCCGCCCATAAAAATCATTATGGCTGCAAGCAATGCGTGTATATTGAATTTAAATTGAATTGTTTTCATCTGTATTTTCCTGATTGAGAGCTTTTGGAACACCCCACGAGCCAGCCGGTCACCGGCAATGCTTCACTTCGTGTCCTCACTATTTACGCATTCAATATGCCAACTCTCAACCCTGAGCCCAACTTAGACCGATTCCAGCTATACAACATTCAATTTCAGCAGCGTTTATTTTTAAATTAAGGCGAACGATATCGCTTTTATCGTTCAGAGTCAGGCCGAATGGAGCTGGTGCAAACAGATCGCGAAAAGGAACAGCCATTCATTTTTTCTCATTAACGATAATATTAGTGCTCGACCTTTAGCTGCTCAAAACGTGGTCTCACCTGACCGGGAGCAGATTAATAAAAGCTATATCAGAAAAGTAGAACGGGCATCTTGCCCGTTACAGCAGTGCGGCGTATCATTCAGGGATCATGGGCAGGATGCCCATGCTACAATAAACGGACCTTATCTGCAAAACAGCAACCATGGCCCCGCTGCCTACGGACGATGAGGACATCCGTCCCTCCACCCCGAGAGTCTCAACATTCAGCCGCCGCATCTATACTATGCTAAAATAATACTGTTAAATTTGACGACCTCTACAGCTCGCTTTACTAAAGTAGAATAAGTGTCTCGCTTGTTTTCCTTATGCGGGGAAACACGCTTCCGCCCTTGGTCGATCGGAGTTTACCCCCGAAACCTTTCCTCCCACTCTCTGTATTTCGTTATTCGCATGGCTCCTTTCTGGAGATGCGGCACACCGCTCAGCGCGCCACGCGAATGTTTCCGAACCTTGCCGAAACATCTATTTCTAAACCGCCGATTTTAAAAGGCGGTTATATGTCAGGCCTCGTCGCGACCATAGGATTTGTAGCCGTATCCATAGCCGTAGCCTTCGGCCCCGCGGAACATACCTGCAATGGAATGGGGCACATCGTTGGCAATACAGCCGAATACGGGAGCATCGATTTCCTCGAACTTGGCCAGAGAAAACCGCAGTGCGCGCCGGCGTGTTTTTCCGATACGGGATACCACCACAACGGCATCCGCAAGATCGGCCAGCACCTGAGCATCGCCTACCACTCCCAATGGCGGGGAATCAATAATGATCCGGTCATAGTGTTCCCTCGCCCACTCGATCAACTCGGCCAGACAGCCGCGCCCCAGCAGTTCAGCCGGATTGATTTCCTTGATCGGGCGGCTCGTTATGACATCCAGGTTTTCTATAATATTGCAGGATACCAACTCGCGATGACTTAGATGCTTCTCCCCATCGACGAGCCATTCGAGCAACGAGGGATGCTCTTCACCAATCTCGAAAACCTTCGCCAGCTGCGGGCGACGCAAGTCGCAATCAATTAATAACGTTTTGGAACCGTTTACGGAGGAGCTGATCGCCAGATTACAGGCCGACACGGTTTTTCCCTCCCCCGGCATGGCGCTGCTCATTAATAATACCTTGGTGTTCCCTGCATACTTTTCAGATGAAATCAGCGAGTTGACCCCCGCGAATATTTCGATCATCGGATTGAATTTATCGCGCAACCCCAACGTGGCCAGCTCTTCGCGCGAGTTTTCTTTCCGGTATGAAGGAATCGTTCCTAAAATATATAATCCCAGATCTTTTAAATCCGTTACCGATTCTATTTTATCGAGCATGAATGAAAGCAGAATAACCAGCACACAACCAGCGGCTCCCCCCATAAACAAGCCTGTAAGCAGCGTTTTTGATGTACTTAAATTTACTGCAAAGCGCGGAACCTGCGCACCACGTATGATTTTTGTGAATGCCATGTTTTCATCGGCCGAGAGACGCGCTTCCTCCATGCGCCGCAACAACGATTGGTAGGCAGTATCGGCCGCATCCCTTTTCCGCTCCAGGCGCTGCTGACGCTGACTGCCGCTGACCAGCTGCTGTTCCAAATCAAGGGCTTCCCCTTTTAACTTGAAGATACGCTTATCCTTTTCCTCCAACTGCTGGCCTAAGAGGGTGATTTCGTGCCGCACCTTCTCCTCGGCCCCTTCTATGAAGTGCGCGAGCTGCTCTTTGGCTCTCGCTTCCTTTTCTGCAGCGGCCTTGTATTCCGGGTGTTTATCGGTATAGCGTGAGGCTATCAGCAATAACTCATCACGCGCGTTTCGCGAGTTTGCGATCAACTCGTTAAGTTCTGCTTCCTTGGGCAGGCCTGTTGGAAGGTTTTCCAGATCGGGATCGGTACCTTTCAGCTCCAGCACGTAATTTAAAACGATCTTACGCTCAGAGATCCTGCTGAACAGGGCTTCCCGCTCTGCCGAAACCGCGATTAAAGCCTGGCCGACCGATACCTTGTGCTGCTCTAAAGAATCGAGATTAAGTTCATCCCGCAGGCTGGCCAGCTGCGCTTCCACCAGTTCGAGCTCGCCCCGCTGATCATCTAACTGGGTGACCAACCATTTTACGGCCTCTTCGGAGACCGCTTGATTTTCCTGCATCATTAACAGTCCGGCGCAATGGGAAAGCACATTCACCATTTTGGCCGCGAACTCCGGGTTTTCGTTATAGTACGAAACGTATACAATATTTGCAGTCCCGTCTTTACGCCACCCCACATCCCGAATCATGCCGGCAAGCATGTATCTTCCAATGAACCCCCCTTGGGAAGAATCATCTTCGGGATAGCGCTTAAAATATTCCTCGGTGGCCAGCCGCTCCATGGCCGGCGATTTAAATTTCTTAAACCGGGTGTTGAAAATCACATCCTCATTGCTGGCCGACCCATCATCGAAGACCGCTTCGTTGTTTATTACCTTGGGACGGCGGACATTCATTTCCAACTCAGCTTCTGCCTTGTAGATTGGCACCACCATGCGCGAATGAATAAAGCCGGCGGCCCCGCCTATTCCCGTGAGCACCAACACTACAAACCACCGCCGCAACACGACCCCGATCAGGTTCATGGGAGAGAAAAAGCCGGAGCTGGGCGCACGGCCCGCCGAAGGCAGCGCCTGACGCGCATTGCCGGAATCTGCATTTGCCTGTTGTTCACCGATCATAGTTTAAAAACTCTTATTCTTTTCATGAGACAAAGCATATAGCAAATACCGTGCCGGAAAAACAACACCAATCCTTCTGCGTTCTAAAGTGGCGGATCTTATAAGAAGGACAATCGATGATCCAAACACTAAAAGTGTGTTTTTTATTCGACCGCAATCTTACTGATTGCGAATGGATTGATGGATCTTTGGATGGCTGGAAGACTGCAAACATAACGTGGACACCAATTTCAACCCATGTCACCCAGAGGGTGAAATCTCTCAGCGACCGAATCCCATTCTTTTCCAACAATCCTCTATCCCAACAATCCGGCTATCCAAGTCGTAAGGCTGCGGTTATCAGAAGACATAGCTGACGGACAGTGAAACGATCTGCTGATCCTCCGGCTCTTCATCATTCACATACTGACCCCGCAGCGAGGTCGATAGGTGGCGCGTTGGATTATAGGTTAACTGCGTAGAAAAAAAGTGGCTCACTCCACCATACGGGTCCGGCGCGGAACCGCTGTTTATTTCGTCAGAATAATCGTGCAGCACCTCTCCGCCAAGCGACCAGCGTTCCGCTAAAGCCCAGCCGGCGCCGTAGCCCCCCCGATAAGCCATGCGTGCACCATCGCCGTCATAGCCCGGTTCGTACCCGTTTCCATAGAAAACGTAAGCGGAAAGCTTGTCGGTCGCCTGCCAATTGACCCGTAGATCAACGATGCCTCCCTTACCGGTCCCTGACACTTCATAGTCCGCATATGCCATTCCTCCCAGAATTGTCCATGAGGTTTTATCGCTCAACTTCCCCTGCGCCCCCCCGCCAACCGTGACAATGGAGCCATCTTCTTCACTGTTGGTCTGCAGCGTATAAAATCCGCCGGCCAAAAGGGTGATGCGCTCCGACAGAACATAATTCATCATCAGGCTGACATCGTGGGTCTGCCAATCTGCCGGATCACCGCTCTCGAATTCCTCATAGTAGTAGGTCATGGAATATTCAGGCACTAGGAACGTTGTATCTGACAGAGGAATTGCATAGCCCACATTGCCTGCAGCTGTCCACCGGGTACTGGTCTGATCGGTAAGAATAGCGGGCGGCCCCTCCCCGGTCTCCGGGTCGTAGGCGGTATCGTAGCTCAGCGTTTTCGCTGTTTCGCCCGCTAACTGCCACCGGAGCCCCGTTTCCCCTTCCGAACGGATCGAAGCGCCGGCGTTGTAAAAATCGCCATCATTTTCAGTGAGATCCACATAATCACGCCGCCCATACGATGCATCGGCAGAAAACGCAAAAAGGGCCGGCAGGTTTTTCACGGAGATTCCGACGGATGCCTCTCCATAACAGTCGCCTTCACTATCGCCGGTGGCGTCATCGATCTCCACCCGGCTATCATACGCCCCCAGCACATCAACCCGGGGACGCAGCACAAAATTTCCTAAGGTGATCCCTTCATGTGCAATATCCTGCGCAAATAAAGGGCCTGATAAAAATATCGTCGCAGCGAATAAAAGAGCGGGGATCCGTATCTGCATCAGAAAATCCGCTGGGGCACGTAAACAATATCACCATCGAACAGGCTCACGTCCGCCTGATCATTCCCATCCTGGCCGATATCGTTGTAATTGATTGAAACGCGGATTTTTCGTCCGTCCTCTTCTGCACGGGTCACCTGAATATCACTCGTCTTCGCGCTGGGACCAAACCCGCCGGATTCATTTATAGCCGTAGTCAGCCGAATCCCTTTGGCGGATGGTATCTTTATCCGTCCCGGCTGACCGACTCGCCCGGTCACCGTTACAAAGCCCCACTCGCCAACAGCGGAATCCGACATGCGGCTGACCATGATGACGGGCGGATTGACAAAATAGGCCCCGTAGGTTTGGGCCAGCACAGCCCGGGCCCCCTCAACCGTCATGCCCCCCACCTTTACATCACCCACCAGCGGCAACGTGATCATTCCCAAATGATTAATTCCGGCCTGATACGAAGCCACCTCCATGCGACCATCGACCTCTACCGATACCTCAACGGAATCACCAGGAACTAATGCTGCGACTTTGGTTTCTCCTTCAACCTGAATTCCCTTGGAAAAATCTTCCGCTGTCACAGTGGTGGTCGCGGTCGTTGTGCACCCCTGGACCATCACAAGAAACCCCAGAATAAACGCTGTTTGAATCGCCATTTTATACATAAATTTAATCCCCAACAAAAAAGAACAACCTCCATGTGGAAGGTCGTTCTTTAGTCAATTTCATGGAACCAAAGCAAGCAATTACGCCTTCTGTTAAAGAGAGAGGTGCGGTCAGGCTATTGAATACAAATGGATTGTGACAGAAATATTGTACGACCAAAAAATCCTGATTATACGCAATTTTTATTCTAATTCAGCAGAGTCGGAACTATTTTTCAGGGTAAAAAATATCCACCCACTTCCATTTTATTTTCGACCCTTTAATTTTGTATCTGCCCTATTACCCCAACCCGTTGAGCGAATAGCTATCGTATAGTTCGCGTATTTCGGGATTCAATTAATCGGTCAGAAAATGACCAATCCACTTGCCGTAGATGTACTCGCCATTCGCCTCATCCCAAACACCGATCCAATACCATTTCCCCAGGGAGGGTACTTGAAAGCTGATTTTTCCACTATGGTCGTAACTGCTGAAATCCGAATACCAATTCCCCGCAGATTCGTCCCAGATGCAGACTAGATGATTGCCCTGCACCACTGGAATCGCGAGGTGTTCAGTTGGCAAACCAACCTGTCCTGAAAAAGCGGCCGTACAACTTACGAGCACCAGTATTGTCATTATAATTTTCTTCATGATAATTTTCCCATCCTGTTCTACATATTCAGCCATTCGGCATGCACTTCATTCCAGACATTGCTGGTTGTGTTCGATTCCTGAACCGAAATCCAATACCACTGATCGGGTACCACATCCTGAATGACCAATTCTTCAGGACTGTCCAGTTGTCCCAGATCATGCCATTCATCCGCATTCAAATCATAGAGCTCGGCCTTAACTGTTTTTCCTTCAAATCCGCTGAGCGGGTAAACAACCCGCGTTCCGACCATCCATATCTCAATCTCGCGACTGGTGGATGCACCGCCAAACGAAGCTGTCACGGTAACCGCGTCATCTGCATCGACATTACCGGCCGCCAACATTCCTGCAGAATCAATCGAAGCCTGCGGCGAATCTTCCGTCCAAACCGGGGAAACCGTCGCGACGCTTCCATCGGAATAAGAAGCCTGACAGGTGAGCGTAACAGATCCCAGCTCCTCGACTTCACCTGGCCCCACTATGGCAAGCCCTGTCAAAACAACCTGTTGCAGTTCATACTTCACGGTCACCGCCATCGATTCGGTCAGTCCGCCGAAGCTGGCCGAGACGGTGACAGGTTCATCCTTCACGACATCCAGACCGGTCAGCGTGCCCGCCGCATTGATTTGAGCGAACGAGGAATTAACCGTCCATACAGGATTAACATCAACAGTGGTGCCATCTGAATAGGTTGCCTGGCAGACATAATCGGCGGAGTATCCCTCCAGAACTTCAGTCGCGCCTGAAACAGCGATGGAAAACAGGACCGGTTCCTGATACAGGATCGTCACCGGCATCGAGTCGGATTTCCCCTGATAGGATGCGGATACCGTGAGAGACTGATCCGAAGTCACATCGCCTGCACTTAACAGACCGGCCGAACTGAAGGAGGCATATGAGGAGTTTTCAGACCACGACGGACTGATCGGCTTGCTTGTACCGTCTGAGTAGGTCGCAACGCAGCTGTATTGCCCCGCCCCCCCCTCTTCCAGAGAAGAAGGTCCGGATATCTCGATGCTTTCCAGAATGCCTGGAATATCTCTAATCAACACAACATGCGTATCCGAAAAGCCCTGGAAACTAGCGGTGACAGTAATGCTCTTGTCGGCGTTAACGCCGCCTGCACTTAGTAATCCGCTACTTGAAATGGAGGACGCAGTTGAACCTTCGCTCCAGGCGGGCGTCACGAGGGCCGTTGAATCGTCGGAATATTGACCCACGCAATTCAGTTGAACGGAAGTTCCTTCATCCATGGCAATCGTGCCCTCGATCGTGATTCCTGTGAGAACAATCGCTGCCACCTGTTTAATCGAAACAGTATACTCGCTGCTGATCCCGCCAAAACTGGCGGTCACAGTTACATTTTGGTCCGCATTGATGTCTCCAGCCGTCAAAAGTCCCGCGGTATTGATCGATGCAATTGTTGATGAAACACTCCAGGCTGGCAATACTGATAAAATCGATCCATCAGAATAGCGGGCGATACAGGAATACTGATGCCCAGAGGTCTCTTCATCAAGGGTCGCGGGACCGCTGATTTCAAGACTGCTCAGTACAGGAGCAATATAGGTTACGGTCACATCCATCGAAACTGTATAAGCCCCATAGGTTGCAGTAATCACCGCCACTTCTTCGGACGAAACATTGCCGGCAGTAAACAGACCCGAAGTATCGATGGAGGAATTGGAAGAACTAACACTCCAGGAGGCGCTGATGGCTGCCGTCGTTCCGTCTGAATATTTTCCGCTGCACTCATATTGCGCCGAGGTTTCTTCGTCCACGGTCGCAGAACCGCTGATAAAGATGCCTGTAAGGATCGGCGCCGGAGGGCCTCCGGGAGGGGGCGGGCTGGCAGCAGCGGATTCACGCGGGGATACTAATGCCAGTAGCATGACTGTAAAAATGGATATTCTTTTGTAAAACTGCATCGACTTCTTCCTATAGATTAACCTAGTTCGAACACGCTCCTCTTCCCCAAGAGCTGAACCCGACTCGATCACCGAAATCCGGAACATGAACATGTGCGTTGGCAGGTAGCAACTGCTATGCCAATAGGTAGAAGTAATCAATCAATACAAAAATAGTACCTCTTCATAATCAACAAAATATAAGAATATTATTAACGTTTCCGCAAAACGCATCTCGACACGTTTGCGTTCGTTTAAAAGATATTAACCACAACTTATTAAACACTGAAAAAATGATCCCAAATTACTGCGAAGGGTCTTTTCTCAATTTTGCTAAATTCCGATTTTCATCAAATCATGTATGAGCGGTCAGCTCGGCCAATATCGATCAAAAAACACCATTGCTCTACAGTCTTTTAAGCAATGAAAAATAATTATTCTTATGCTTCATCAATAAGCACTTATGCATCAACAGACATACCCCTGCCTGTATGAAAAGCGTTGTGTCTATAGACAGAATCGACGGGGGTCAATGCTATTTAACCGACAATTAAATGACCTAAAAACGGATGAGGAATTGCTGAAAAGGGGGATCAGTCGCTAAACCGGTGAAAATGCAGAGAAAACTGTAATAAACAGGTTTAAAGGGACTCAAAAAGATTTTAAAATAAATAATGAAAACGTATGAGCAAAAACTATAAGCGGGAAGTCATCAGGATGCGACCGGATTACACCAGCTCCTGCAGAATCCGCTCAATGTGCCGCTTTAGTTTGACCGGCGGCTTATCCATCAGAACGTATTCCCCATCAGAATTCAATTGCGCATAGGTTTTCCAACCATTGGAAGCTCGCCAGGGAATCGCAACATTATCCAGGGCCGTTAATGCCGTACCCTCATCCAAACCGAGCTGCCCGCAGGTCCAGATCGCCCGCTCAACCGTCATCCCGTTTCGCTGCACCGCCTCAAATGCATAATATTCCGAACACTGCTCCTCAATACCCTTGTCTTTATCCAGATAGGCATTCGGCGGAGGCGGCAGACCGACCGGTTTCATATTTTCATGGCCATACTTGTAAAAGCCGCTCATCAGCTGAATCGCCCGATCCAGGGTTTCCGAAAAGGCCGGCAATTCCTGTGCCTCAATACCTCCACGTTCCGCAATTTCCGCGTACGACTCAACGCCATCCACGATGGCCTTAACAACTCGATCTGCCTGCAATTCATTCATAAGGCCGCGGATTGTAATCATCTGTGAACCATCCGCAATATTTTCCTTTAGGTTCTTTTTTGGCTCTACGCCGTTTTTTATGGAGATAATGGGGATGACGTGCGGAAAAGGGGCTTTGAATGCCTGCTACAATGCGCTGAAAGCGCAATACAATTCAGCCTTGGGCAATGCCCAAGGATTCGGTGGAGATAAGTAAAGTTTGTCCTGTAGGGACAAATTCAGGGGCAGACGATCAAGAACCTCTTTTTTGGCTCTGCTACTGCATTACAAAACAGTTGCCCTGCCGAACAGGATCCCGAAAACTTTTTGACCACTTAAGACATGATGACACAATGGGATAGTTTCAGGTTCTATTTTTAGGTCTCGAATATTTCTGTCGTTTATTTTTCTCCCTACAATCCAGGCACACACGATGTAAAAGATCCTTTGGACAGCATCCTGAAAAGCACACACTTGCTCTATTTGTAAGAATTCATTATTCTGTAGCGATGAATTTAACATTCCAATCCTTGGAAGCCTGCTTCCCCCGATCCGGCAACTACCGGCACGGGACCGAAGAAACGGCTTTTCACGAAACCACCCCGGCCTTCAATCACTTTCCTTATAGAGAGCGGCATATTCAATGCCTTTGGGCTGATTCCCGCAACCGCCCTGCCGAACTCAGCACCTCCGAAGGCGAACGCGTCATCGTGGAGCACCCCGGCGACTGGAACCTCGAAGCCGGCCCCGATTTTCTCAACGCCGCCCTTATAATTGGAAAAGAAAAGCGGCGTGTTACCGGCGACCTCGAAATTCACATTCATCCCAACGGGTGGAAACAGCACGGACACGCCAACGATCCCAGCTTTTCCAATACCCGGTTCCATGTCGTCTACTTCCAGGGTTTGGAAATTCCCGGCCTCATCCAGATTCCCCTGCAGGAAACCCTCGCCACCGATCCCCGATTCTCTTTCGACAACATCGACCTCACCGCCTTCCCCTACTCCATTCCCTCCGGCGATTTTCCCATGCTTGGACTCGATCCCGACCAAAAGATCCAATGGCTGGAAGCCGCCGGCGAAGAGCGCTTGCGCCTCAAGGCCGAGCGCCTCGCTCTCGCCCTGCAAAACAAGGAGCCGGAACAGGTACTCTGGGAAGAATTAATGGCCGCCCTCGGTTATAAAAACAATAAAGCCCCGTTTCGCAATCTGGCAACCACCCTTCCAGCAGCCCGCTTGCAATCGGTGGCAACCACACCCGCCAAAGCCTACGCCCTGCTGCTCGGCCTTTCCGGTCTGCTCCCTCAAAACCCCGATCCCAAATGGACCGACGAAACCAAAACCTTCATCCGCACCGTTTGGGATTTCTGGTGGAAACAATCGGAAGAACTGAAAGAACGGGCGTTGAACAAAACCGACTGGACCCTCGCCGGAATCCGGCCCGCCAACCATCCTGTCCGTCGTTTAATGGCCGCCGCCCACTATGCCTTCCAAACGCTGGAACTCTTAAACCGCTTCAACCTTCTAACCCGATTTCCTTCCAACCATTGGAACACCCACATCAGCTGGAAAACCAAATGCGAACCGACCGCCCTCGTTGGTCAGGCCCGCGCCAACGCCATCATCACCAATATTCTGATACCTTTTAAAGCCGCCACCGGCTCAACCAACCTGAATCTGGAAAAGCTGCCCGTTGAACCAAGCAACAGCATTATCCGCCAAACCGCCTTTACCCTCTTCGGCCCCGACCACACCGCCAAAGTCTACAAATCCGCCCTCGCCCGCCAGGGCCTCATCCAGATCTTCCATGACTATCTGATCACACATCGACTGAAAGAGCTCGTAGTTCCGCCTTCAGGCGGCTAATCCACAGAGGCCGCCTGAAGGCGGGACTACAAACTTATGGGCTGTAAAAGAAAAACCTTATCCTGCCGGCGGGCTTTTTCGGGGATGGCGAAGGTGACCATATCGTTTTTGACGGCGCGGTCGGCGGGTTTTCCATCGACGCGCAGTTCTTCTAATTGCAGTTGCAGCGCGCCGGTGGTGGGGCCTTCGATCAGGATTTCACTGCCCGGCAATAATTCCTGCTGCCAGAGTTTAAATTCGACGACGCCGATTTTGGCAAAGTAGTTCGAGACGTGCCCGAGTTCAACGCGCTTAACGGTCGCCTGCGAATGGCCGCTGGCGGCCCATTCGCCCATTTTTTCGCCGCAGTAGTAACCGCCATCCCAGAACCCGCGATTGAACACTTCCGCCAATCCAGCTTCCAAGGGCTGGAAGTGTTCGGCTTTGAAGGATCCATCTTCCACCGCGTCGAGTCCGGCGCGATAGGCTTTGGTGACCGTACTGACATACTGCGCGGTGCGGGCGCGGCCTTCGAGCTTGTAAACGGAAACGCCCGCTTCGGCGAGTTTATCGAGATGCGGCAGCGTGCAGAGATCCTTCGGCGACATAATATATCGGTTCTGAACTTCAAGCTCATCGCCCGTCTCAACATCGGTCAGACGATAGGCACGGCGGCAGTTTTGAAAGCAGGAGCCGCGGTTGGCCGATTTATCGTAGCATCCGAGGCTCATGTAGCACTTGCCGGAGATCGCCACACAGAGCGCGCCGTGCGCGAAGAGTTCAATCTGCACCAGCTCGCCCTTCGGCCCGCGGATGTCCTGTTCCTTAATCGCGTTTCCAATGGTTGTAATTTGTTCGAGCGTCAATTCGCGGGCCAGCACCATCACATCGGCGTAGCGGGCAAAAAATTTCACACTTCCCATGTTTGAAACATTCGCCTGCACGGAGATATGCACTTCGAGGCCGATGGAATGCGCATATTCAATAGCCGAAATGTCGGCGGCAATAATCGCATCGATGTTGGCGGCTTTGGCGGCATCGCAAATCTCCTGCATAATTTCCAGCTCATCGTCATAAACAATCACGTTGAGTGCGAGATATGACTTTACGCCGCACCAGCGGCAGATCCGTGCGATTCGCTTCAGATCGTTCAGCGAAAACGGACTGGCGGCGCGGGAACGCATGTTGAGCTTATCGACGCCGAAGTAGACCGAGTCCGCCCCGCCACGGATGGCCGCCGAAAGCGAGGCATAGGAACCGGCCGGCGCCATCAGTTCAAATTTTGTATTCTTTTTAGTCATGGGCTCGGAACAATGAATAAAGGCCGGTGGTTTGACAAAATAATTACGGACCAAATGTAGTTGTCAGGGGAAAATGATTGAAAACCCTATCGATGGAAGGTATTTTTTGAAGCTTCCCGCTTCTATGCCGGATGTGCGGCGGCGGGGTGAGTGTTACAACCGAATAACCCGGAGAGGAAATATGAAAAACATTCCCATTGATAATGTCCGCAACTTCGCTCTAATGGGCCACACTGGTAGCGGGAAAACATCATTAATCGACAGCATCCTGTTTAAGTTGGGTCAGGTTGATCGGGTGGGTTCTCCGGAAAACGGTACCAGTGTGGCTGATTGGACTGACGAAGAAAAAGCACACCAAATTTCCATCTGGGCCAAACCCTTCGACGGCGTTTATACCGCCGCCTCCCGCAAGATCCGCCGCCTTGTTATGATTGATACGCCCGGCTTCGCCGATTTTATAGGCCAGATGATCGCAGCGGCAGAAGTCACCGACGCCGCCCTCATCACCGTTGATGCCTCTTCCGGCATACAGGTCGGAACCCAGCGCGCCTGGAAGGCCTGCGAAAAGCGCAACCTGCCCCGCGGCATTGCCATTACCTGCCTGGATAAAGATGACACTAATTTCGACAACACTCTGCTGGATATCAAGGAACGCTGGGGCGACGACCGCTGCGTGGCCATGGTTCTGCCAACCTCCGATGGCAAAGCGATCGATATTCTCAACACCCCGATGGCCGATGTTCCGGACGACCTTAAAGACCGCGTTAAAGGCATTAAGGATCATCTCATTGAACTCGCGGCGGAAACCGATGACTCGCTCATGGAAAAATATTTCGAAGGCCAGGAACTCACCGCCGACGAATTTTCCGAAGGGCTCCGCAAATCGGTTCACGATGCGCACCTGATTCCCGTTTTTGCCACCTCGGTCAAATCCGATCTGGGCGTGAAGGAAACCATGGATTCCATCAGCCGCCTATTCCCCTCTCCGCACGACTATCCCGTCAGCTGCGCCGAGGGAAATCAAATTTCCGCTGAAGAGGACCAACCCTTCTCCGGCCAGGTATGGCGCTGCTACAACGATGCGTTTATTGGCCAGCTGACCTTTGTCCGCATCTATTCCGGCGTACTGAAACCCGGTATGGAAATATTTAATCCGACCAAAAACCAGAAAGAAAAGGTCGGCACCATTCTTTATGTGGACGGCAAAAAGACCCACGAAGCGCAGGAAGCCAAAGCGGGCGACATTGTTGCACTCACCAAGTTGAAACATACCTACCTCAACGATTCTCTCTGCGAGATCGGCACTGAAATCCAGTTTGAGCCAATTGTATTCCCCTCGCCCGTCACAGCCTATGCCGTCGAGCCGAAAAACAAATCCGATGCCGATAAGATCGGCATGGCGTTGCATCGCGCCACCGAGGAAGATCCTTCCACCAAACTCGATCACAACACCGAAACCCACGAGCTCGTCCTCTGGGGCATGGGCGATATGCATCTCGATGTGACCCTCGAGCACATTAAAAACCGCTCCAATGTTGAGATGACACACCACACGCCAAAGGTTGCCTATAAAGAAACCATCACCGGTTCCGGCGAAGGCCACTACAAACATAAAAAACAGTCCGGCGGGCGCGGCCAGTATGGTGAAACCTATATCCGCATCCGGCCCAAAGATCCTTCCGAAGAAGAGTGGTTTGCCAACAAGCTGGTCGGCGGATCCATTCCGGGTAACTTTGTTCCGGCCTGCGAAAAAGGATTTGTGGAAGGCCTCACCAACGGACCGCTCGTCGGCTCGGAAGTGATCAACGTGTATGTCGAACTTTACGACGGCTCCTACCACGACGTCGATTCGTCTGAAGTGGCCTTTAAAATTGCCAGCGTCCGCTCATTGCATGACGCCATCGAAAAATCCCGCCCCGTCCTGCTCGAGCCCATTATGTCCGTCAAGGTGATCGTGCCCGACCAATTCATGGGCGATATCTCCGGCCTGCTGAACACCAAACGCGGACGCATTCTCGGAATGGGCCCCGAAGACGGCCTTCAGGTAATCGACGCAGATGTGCCGCAAGCCGAAATGTTCAAGTTCTGTTCCGAGCTCCGCTCCATCACCAGCGGCCAGGGGTCGTTCGAAATGGACTTCAGCCGCTACGAGCAGGTGCCGCCCCAATTAGCCTCGAAAGTAATCGAGGCCGCGAAAAAAGGTAAAGAGGAATAAGAAAAAGGGAAAATAAAAGAGGGAAACACAGAAACAAAACGTTCCTTCGGGAACAACGGGCGGGCCCTCGGGTCCGCCCGTATTTTTTCCAACGATTGGAACTCCCGGCAGAAGGAAGCGCTGTCCTACTTTCAATCCACCGTACCATTATATTTCATTTCAACCCCGACAGGAATTCCAGCTCAGTGCAGCAAAGTCGTAACACGGCAGAATGTTGATCGGTCTATCGGAAACAACAGCGGCGGCATATTTTGAACCGGCTTCCAACCGTTGGAAATACCAGCCGTCTTTTTCACCATCCTCGTTCGGCACCGAAAACGAGGACAGCTCACGAAAGAGCCCCGAACCGATGGCTTTGACATAGGCCTCTTTCCGGGACCAGTGATGAAAAAAGAGCGCGTGAATGTCTTCGGAAGATTCAATCAGCAGCGCTTCTTCGGGGGTGAAGTAGCGTGAAGCAATCTCCATTACATCCATATCCCATCGGATTTTTTCCACATCGACGCCGACATTTCGGTTCCGGCCGATCGCCAGCACCACCCACTCGCCCGAGTGGGAAATATTAAATGCAACATCGCAATCCGGCACGTACGGCTTTCCTGTTTCCAAATAGTGGAACTTTATTTCAGCAGCAGGTATCCCGGTATAGCCTGAGAGCAGAACCCGCAACGCACCGCGCGCCACGATCGACGCAGCCCGATCCGCAGGCCGATGAAACCGCTCCGCCTTCGCCGCCTCTTCCGCGCAAAGCAAAGTCTGCATTTCGGCCAGTCGGTCTTCCAATTCCGGCACGCGCGCACCCCAGATATGAATGGTATCGTTTCCAAGCATTGGAAGATTGCTGATGTGTTCGATGATTTCCATGATGCATCATTGTTATGCAGAACCCGATTGGTGTTAACCACAAACTGATACAAAACCGGCCGACTTCAGCGCACATGCACATCGTGCCGCGAAGAGAGCCTGATGCTGCAGGAAACGGCCCGGAGGACCGTTCTACGTCGCACGATCTTTTCTATTCAACCTCGGCCGAAAGGCGCAGGTAGCCCTGATCGTTTTCGGTGGGCAGGACTGCGCGCCAGATGTTCCGCCCAGCGGCATCTCTGCTTCCGGTGTCGATGGTCGTGATGCCGTCCTCCGACCACGCGGCAGGCGCGTTGGTGAGGGTGCCGGAGGCGATAGGATAGAGCGACACGCCGAAGGCCGCTGGATCCTGATAATAGGTCACGGCAAACACGGCGTTGCCCGGGGTGTCCGCCGCCGCACAGGTAAACAGGTCCGCCGAAGAGTACGCGGTTCCGGGTTCCAGCCCCGTTGCGTATTTCATCAGGTTGGGAATGCCATCGCCGTCCGGCGTATCGGCGGGATTTCGTTGCCCATCCGGATAGGCCATCGCCCAGGTTCCGAAACTCGGCAGCATTTCACAGGGATAGCCTTCCCATTCCGGTGTCGCGAAGCCGCCGGCCCCTTCATAAAACTGAAGCGTAAAATCCGAGGAGATATAATAGAAGGAGCTTACACCTAAATAGAAGGCGCCACCGCCTAACGTTTCGGGAGCGTCCCCCTCGAAGAGGGCCGTTTGCAGGCTGAAGCTGCCCCGGAAGGCACCCTCTCCGATGTATGTAACGCTGGAGGGGATCGTCACATTTGCCACGCCGGTGTGGCCGAATGCGTTACGGCCGATGAAGGTGACGCCGTCGGGAATCGTAATATCCGTCAGGCTTCCACAAGAATAGAAAGCGCCTTCTTCGATATAGGTAACGCTCTCCGGAATCGTCAGGCTCGTCAGGCCACGACAAAAGACAAAGGCCAGATAGCCGATGGAAGTGACGCTGTCGGGAATCGTCACGCTCGTGAGGCTGTAGCAACCGAAGAAGGCGTGGTCTGCGATGATACGGACAGGGAGCCCGTCAACTTCATTCGGAAGAACGAGATTCCCAACCGGATCCCCCCCATCTATCAGCACGGCGCAGGTGCTCGTAAGCAAATAGCTTACCCCGTTACTTGAAATCGTTGGGATTGAAGTGCCGTCGAAAGAGCCTGTGCCAATGCGCATGACGCCATCGCCGAGCGCCACGCTCGTCAGGCCGGAGCAATCCTTAAAGGCACTGGAGCCAATGGTTGCGACGCTGTCGGGAATGGTCACGCCTGTCAGGCCGGAGCAGCTGTCGAAGGCCGCTACGCCGATGGAGATTACCCCATCGGGTATCGTCACGCTCGTAAGATCGGAGCAGCCCGCGAAGGCATCCTCGCCTATGAAGCGGACAGGGAGCCCGCTGATTTCATCCGGGATGGTAACGTTTCCTGCCACACCACTCCCATCTGTCAGCACGGCGCAGGTCGTTGTAAGGACATAACTCATATCGTTACTTGTAATCGTGGGGATTGAGGTGCCGGTGAAAACGTCCTCTCCGATGTACGTGACGCCATCGGGAATCGTCAGGCTCGTCAGCCCGGAGCAACCTTCGAATGCTCTGGACTCAATGGTTGCAACGCCGTCGGGTATCGTCACGCTCGTCAGGGCGGAACAGCCGGCGAATGTATACCCGCCGATAAGAGTGGCATCGTCGGGAATCGTCACGTTCGTCAAGCTGGAGCAGCCTTCGTAGGTACCGTCCTCAAGAACTCCGACGCCGTCGGGAATCGTCACGTTCGTTAATTTGGAGCAGCCCCAAAAAGCAGACCATTCGATGCATGTGACGCTGTCGGGAATGGTCACGCTCGTCAAACCGGAGCAACCATAGAAAAGCCCACCACTGATGACTGCGACGCCGTCGGGAATCGTCATATTTATAAGGCCGGAGCATTTTCGAAAGGTGTGAGAGCCGATGAATACGACACCGTCCGGTATGGTTGCGTTCGTCAGGGAATAGCAATTTTCGAAGGCGAAATCTCCGATGGAGATAACCTCGTCCGGTATCGTTAAGCCCGTCAGGCCGGTGCAATCCTTAAATGCGCTTTCGCCAATGAAGCGTACCGGGAGCCCGTTGATTTCATCCGGAATGACACTATGACCCGCCACCCCGCTTCCATCGGTCAGTACGGCACAGGTCGCTGTGAGTAAATAACTTATACTGTTACTTGTAATCGTAGGCAGTGAGGTGCCTTTGAAAACATCCCTTCCGAAATGCGTGACGGCGTCGGGAATCGTGATGCTCGTCAACCCGGAGCACCCCTCAAAGGCAGAATCCCCGATTTCTGTGACGTCGGTGCCAATCGTCACGTTCGTCAGGGAATGGCACTCTTCAAAGACGGAACCATAAATGGATATCGCGCTGTCCGGAATCGTCACGCTCGTTAAGCCGGTGCAGCCTTTAAACATTCCAGGTGGAATGATTGCGACGCCGTCGGAAATCGTTACCCCCGTCAACCCCGAACACCCCTCGAAGACGAAACGGCCGATGGTTCTGATATCGGCGGGAATCGTTACGCCCGTCAACCCGGAGCAACCCACGAAGGCGGAGTCGCCGATGGTTCTGATGCCGGCGGGAATCGCAACGCTCGTTAAATTGGAACAGCCGGCGAAGGCGTCCGCGCCGATGGCTCTGACCGGGAACCCCTCTATCGTACCAGGAATGGCCAGCTCGCCGATGGCCGAGGTGTCGCAATCGGTGATGTTGATCTGGTTGCCGGAAATTTCGTAGGTTAAATCACCCCATGTTCCGGCGTGTGCCGTAACCGCAGCCGCCAGCCAGAGCACCACGCAGGTTGAAAACATTCCATGGCCCATCTTTTTCCCGTTCATCTTCTGCCTCCGTAGACCCCGCAAGTAAAATGACTGATGCGATAAAATATTTCAGAGCATCCCACAGCCTGCTCAAAAAGATCAAAGGAATTATTTTTATAAGCCATTATGCACAAGAGTATAATATCGTCCACAAAAACATCGAGGCATTAGGGAACTGTGGTGATTCTGCTCGCTGGGCAGGCGGACCGCCTGCGGTACAGTACCCGAGCTCTCTAAGGTATCGCAGGCGACCCGCCTGCTCCACGCCGGGAATGCGGTTTTTACCTGAAATGGTAAGACTCTGCCGGACGCCGTGTGGCCGGCACGGGCACAGACCTTTCTATACTGCAGTCGTTTTGACGGGAGTGCCGCAGCAAAAACCCCTCCCCGGATGAGAAATCCGGGGAGGGGTCAGGAACCGCTTGAATTATGGGAGTATTCAAGCGGCTGGGTGAGAAACCACGAAACAACGCACGAAGCGCGAAATATGGAATATCAAAGTTAAATCTTTCTGCATTCGATATTCCTTGTTCACTATTCCGGAGTTCTACTTTCCTTTGTAGGCTTTGAGGTAAATTTCCTTGAGTTCGCTGATCAGCGGGTAGCGCGGGTTGGCGCCGGTACACTGGTCGTCGAATGCATCCTCAGAGAGCTGATCAAGGTTGGCCATGAATTCTTTTTCATCCACGCCCGCGTCTTTAATGCTCATCGGAATGTTCAGTTTCATTTTGAGCTCATCGATCGCCTTGATCAGCAGCTTCACCTTGGAATCATCCGTGGTTCCGCCGAGCTGGAGGTAATCAGCCACCCGGGCATACCGTTCTTTGGCGGTCGGCCAGCTATATTGCGAGAAGGCCGCCTGCTTAATCGGATTATCCGTGGCATTGAACTTGATCGTTTCATTAATCATCAATGCATTGGCCATTCCGTGCGGCAGGTGATAGGCCGCGCCCAGCTTATGAGCCAGCGAGTGGCAGACGCCCAGGAAGGCATTCGCAAAACTCATCCCGGCGAGCGTGGCGGCATAGTGCACTTTTTCGCGCGCTTTGCGATCGCCCGTTGCATAGGACTCCGGCAGATATTTGAAGAGCAGACGCAGTGCTTCCAATGCCTGCGGGTTCGTGAACTCGGAGCTGACAATACTGACCATTGCTTCGAGGGCGTGGGTCACAGCATCAATACCGCCGAAGGCCGTCAGCGATTTCGGCATGCCCATCACCAGCTCCGGGTCGCAGATCGCCATATCCGGTGTCAGCGCATAGTCCGCAATCGGATATTTTGCGCCGGTCTCATCGTCGGTCACCACCGCAAACGGCGTCACTTCAGAACCGGTGCCGGACGTGGTCGGAATGCAAACCATCTTCGCTTTCTTTCCAAGCTCCGGAAACGTGCAGATCCGTTTCTTGATGTCCATAAAGCGCATCGCCAGATCTTCGAACTTGGTTTCCGGGCTTTCATACATCAGCCACATAATCTTCGCGGCATCCATCGGCGATCCGCCGCCCAGCGCAATAATGACGTCGGGCTTGTAGCCATTCATCATTTTCAGACCGGCTTTTACGGTGCTCAGATCCGGGTCCGGCTTCACATCGTAGAAGATTTCATAATCCATGTTGATGGCGTCGAGACCATCGGTGACTTTTTCCACCAAACCGAGATCCATCAGGGCCTTATCCGTCACGATCATCGCGCGCTTGCTTCCGCACAGATCTTTCAAGGCCAGCGGCAGGCAGCCGTATTTGAAGTAAATGTTCTTCGGCACATTGAACCAAAGGGTGTTTTCGCGGCGTTCCGCAACCGTTTTGACATTCATCAGGTGTTTCACTCCCACATTTTCGCTGACCGAGTTTCCGCCCCAGCTACCGCAGCCGAGCGTCAAAGAAGGTTCGAGTTTAAAGTTATACAAATCGCCGATGGCACCCTGGGAACTCGGGGTATTCACCAGAATACGACCCGTTTTCATCATGGCCCCGAAATCGCGAATACGATCCTGGTTCAGCGGATCCGTATAGAGAACCGATGTATGCCCAATACCGCCGGCCGCTACCAGCGCATCGGCTTTAGTCAGCGCGTCTGCAAAATCGGAAGCTTTGTACAGCCCCAGCACCGGACTCAGCTTTTCATAAGAGAAGGCTTCTTCCGGACCAATCTTCGTCGCTTCGCCGATCAGCACTTTCGTGTCTTCATTCACTTTAACGCCAGCCAGTTCAGCAATGGCCGCAGCGGGCTGACCAACAATTTTTGCATTCAGATGGCCGTCGACCATGATGGTTGCGCCGACTTTTTTCTTTTGGGGAGCCGTCAGAATCGTCGCTCCGCGTTTTTTGAATTCGTCCTTAACATCTTCATAGATCTCGTCCACCACGATTACGCTCTGCTCGGAAGCGCAGATCACACCGTTATCGAAGGTTTTGGAAATCAGGATGCTGTTGACGGCCGTCCGGATGCAGGAGGTTTCATCGATGATTGCCGGCGTATTCCCCGCCCCGACCCCCAGCGCCGGTTTACCGGAACTGTAGGCCGCTTTCACCATGCCCGGTCCGCCGGTTGCAAGAATCAACGCGATGTCCGGATGGCTCATCAGCGCATTACTCAATGCAACGGACGGCGTTTCGATGCAGTCGATCAACCCCGCCGGAGCGCCCGCTTCTTCCGCCGCCTTACGGATGAGGTGCGCGGCTTCGGCCGTGCAGCCTTTTGCCCGGGGATGCGGGGAGAAAATGATTCCGTTTCGAGTTTTCAGCGAGATCAGTGCTTTAAAAATGGCCGTCGATGTCGGGTTTGTGGTTGGAACAACCCCGGCAATGATACCGATCGGTTCAGCAATTTTGGTGATCCCGTAGGTTTCGTCATGCTCCAGCACGCCGCAGGTTTTCATGTCTTTGTATTTATTGTAGATGAATTCGGATGCGAAGTGGTTCTTCGTTACCTTGTCCTCCACGATGCCCATGCCGGTTTCAGCAACCGCTTTCTTCGCAAGGTCAATACGCGCCACGTTGGCCGCGATTGCCGCTTTACGGAAAATGGCATCCACCTTTTCCTGCGGGAAATCCGCATATTTAATCTGCGCCTGCTTAACGCGGGCTACCATTTCTTCCAACTGTTTCAACTCTGCAGTTGTCATTTTCGTTCTAGCTCCTGGTTGGTTTTATTGACCCGTAGTTTCCGGGATTTATTTTAAAATCAGCGCTCATTCGATACTTGAATATCGAATTGAGCCGCCATCTATACGCCCCTCAAAAAAACAGCGCAACCCCTTTTTAGATATTTTTTTATCGATTGACATCTATCGATCTAAAGTTATCTTATTGTGTTTTCACCGGAGAACAGACATGAAAAATTCGATTGTGATCTGCATGGGAAGCTCCTGCTTTGCCCGCGGCAATAGAGATCACTTAGAACTGATAGAGAACTACTTAGACGGGAACGGCATCACCGCCGAGATCCAGTTTTCAGGCTGTCGATGCCGCGGCGAATGCGGACGCGGGCCAAACATTGAAATCAACGGCACCCTGCACCACGAAGTCGATACCGGCACGCTGCTCGACCTCATGGAATATTATTTTTCGGCAGTAAGGGCCGAAGTTTAAAGTTTCAGGGTTGCAGAGTTTAAGAGTCGGAACACCGCCGAACCCTTTCTCCCCTTGAACCCTTAAACTCTTCAACCTTTCAACTCTTCAACCAAGAAAACCTCCATGGACCGAAAATATCCCATCTACACCGAAAAGACCGACTGCCGCGATTGCTACAAATGCGTGCGCCGCTGTCCGGTTAAAGCCATCAAAATTGAAAACAGCCGCGCCACAGTGATTGCCGAACGCTGCATTGCCTGCGGCATCTGCGTTCATGTCTGCCCAGCCGGGGCCAAAAAGGTGCGAAACGATCTGACCAGAGCAAAAAGCCTTATGAAGCGGAATCCGAGAGTCATCGCTTCGCTCGCTCCGTCATTTGCCAGCGAATGGCCGGAAGTGGCTCCATCGGCCATGGCCGGAGCGCTTAAACAACTCGGTTTCCATGCCGTTAGCGAAACCGCACTGGGAGCCGAAGCCGTCACCCGTTCGATTGCCGATTCCATGCAAACGGCGCGCCCCGGACTTCATATCTCCACCGCCTGCCCGGTAGTGGTGGATCATATTCGAAAATACCGCCCTGAGTTTACCGAAAACCTAACGCCATTCCTCAGCCCCATGCAGGCGCATGCCAAACTGTTGAAGCAACATTACGGCAATGACTGCCCTGTGGTATTCATTGGCCCCTGCATTGCTAAAAAATGCGAGTGCGATGAATTTTCCGGTCTGACCGACATTGCCCTCACCTTCAAAGATCTCTTCCAATGGTTGGAAGAAAGAGGGATCGATCCCGCTACTGCCGATCCAGCGACCTTTGAACCGACCGATGCCGAGCACGGAGCAGTCTATCCAGTAGTCGGTGGCATGAATAAAACGCTGGAAGACTATCATATTCCAAACCTTGAACTTGTTTCCACCAGTGGAATGGAAGCGATCTTCCAGACCTTGGAAAATCTGGATACCGAAACGCTGACCGACCCCATCTTCCTTGAAGCCCTCGCCTGTCCCGGAGGATGTATTGGAGGACCGCAGACCAATTCACGCACGCCACAACTGAACGGTGAGCTGGCGATCCGGCGCAACACGCGCAAACACAAGGCTCCCGCCAAACCGGCCGGGGCAGTCGAGTTCACCTTTAAACCAACACCTCCCGCAGAAGGTAAGCGGGAGGAATCCGATATTCGCGATGCCCTGCATCGCGTTGGTAAATATAAGAATGAGGATGAACTGAACTGCGGCGGTTGCGGCTATGAAACCTGTCGTAATTTTGCCGAGGCCCTGCTCACCCATCAGGCCGAACCGGATATGTGCCTTTCCTATCTTCGGAAACTGGCCCAGAAAAAAGCCAATGCTTTACTGCGCTGCATGCCTTCCGGCGTGGTCATTGTCGACAGCTCGCTGCACGTGATTGAGTGCAACGAAAACTTTGCACGGATGGCCGGACGAGACACCCTGCTGGGCTATGAAGCAAAACCGGGACTCGAAGGGGCTGACCTGCGAAAAATTCTCCCGTTTGCCGAGCAATTCGAACAGGTAAACCAAACCGGCAGAGAATTTCATACCGAGGCCTATCGCGAAGACGAGCGGCTGCTGAATATCACCATTTTCCCGATCGATAGCGGAAAGACAGTCGGCGGTATTGTTCTCGATGTCACCCAAACGGAAAACCGACGCGAACTGATTGCTCAGAAAGCCAAACAGGTGATCGAAAAGAACATGTCCACCGTGCAGGACATCGCCTGCATGCTTGGCGAACACATGGCCGACACCGAAATCCTTCTGCGCTCCATCGCCGAGGACTACGCCGACACAACCGAACCAAAATAAATAAACACCAAGACACTAAGAACACGAAGGAGCAGCGACATATCCAAACTTAGAAATCTTCGTGTTTAAAACTATGAAAAGTCTATTTACAGAGCTGGAATTTTATCAGGTGCGAAAGCACTCGCAGCATACGGCGGGCGATGCCTTTATGGTGCACAAAGACTCGAAAAACAACCGTCTGCTGACGGTGCTGTCCGATGGTCTGGGCAGCGGCGTGAAAGCCAACATTCTGGCAAACATGACTGCTCGCATGGCAATCAAGTTTGCCGAAACCGACACCGACTTTCTTCATTATGCCAAGGTCATTATGAACTCCCTGCCGATTTGCCAGGTGCGCAAAATTGCCTATTCCACATTCACCGTCGTGGATTGCCGCCCCGACGGAAGTGTTCATATTGTTGAACAGGGCAACCCGCCTTTTATTCTGCTGCGGCATGGCGAGCCGGTTTATATTCCCTTTAAGGAATACGTCAGCGAACAGGGCGATTCCCGTAAGCTGCTGGCATATCGTTTCGTAGCACAACCGGAAGACCGAATTATTTTTTTCAGCGATGGGGTAACCGAGTCGGGCATGGGATCGCCCGGCTATCCGCTGGGCTGGCGCAACAAAGGCTGCGCCGAGTTTTCGCATGGGCTCGTGAAACATGATCCGCAGATCTCCGCCCGGTTGCTGGCCAAACAGGTGGTACAAGGCGCCCTCCAGCGCGAGCCGGATCGAAAAGCCTATGACGACATTACCTGCGGTGTGCTCTATTTCCGAACCCCGCGCAAAACCCTGCTCGCTTCCGGGCCACCCTTTTCAGATAAGAAAGACCGTGACTACGCCGATGTAATTCGTAACTTCGACGGATGTAAAATCGTCAGCGGCGGGACCTCTGCCGACATCGTCGCCCGCGAATTCGGCGAGGAAATCACAACCGATCTCTTTCGGTTTAAGCGTTCCAACCTTCCACCGGTTTCAAAAATGAACGGCGTTGATCTAGTGACGGAAGGCATTCTAACCCTGACCGAAACGCTAAACCTGCTCGATGGGAAAAGCCGACCGAATCAGGAAAATGCCGCGGTCTTGCTGTTCGATCAGCTCGTCAACTCGGATGTGATACACATTCTGGTCGGCACAAAAATCAACCAGGCTCATCAGGACCCGAACCTGCCGATGGAACTGGAAATCCGGCGCAGCCTGATGCGCCGGATCGCCACCACCCTCGAAGAAACCTATTTAAAAGAAGTCAAACTGGAGTTCATATAATGCGTGTAAAAGTATCTATCTGCACCGGCACCACCTGCTATCTGATGGGCGGTGCCCATCTATTAACCTTCGATGAAATGCTGGATCCCTGCACCGCTCAGGATGTCGAAATCGTCGGATCGCACTGCCTAGGCCTCTGCAACAACGAGGAAAACGGCCGGCCGCCGTTTGTGAAGGTGAACGACCATATTATTGCCGATGCCACCCTCAACAAGGTGCTGGATACAGTCCGCGCCGAACTCGGACTGGAGGTTTAAACATGTTTCACGACAACAAAGCCAATCGCCTTCGCAAAGAAGTGCTCGTTCGGGTGGCACGCGCCTTTTTCACCGCTCAACCGGACGATGCCCTGAACCGTATTCCACTGACCATGCGCCCGAAGTCGACTAAGGACTCCTCGCGCTGCTGCATCTATAAAGACCGCGTCGTATTGAAATACCGAAGCATGGCGGCCCTGGGTTTCTCTGTGGAAAGCGAAACCGATGAACTCAAACCGGTCAGCGCCTATTTCGACGAAGCCCTGCAACGGGACAAGCCGGTTGATCCGGTGCTGACCGTCATCGATGAAGCCTGCAGCGCCTGCGTTCAGTCGCAATACACCGCCACCAATGCCTGCCGCGGATGTATTGCACGTTCCTGCGAAGCGGCCTGTCCCAAAGATGCCATTGAATTCCGCGACGGCAAGGCCTGGCTGAATCCGGACAAATGTGTGAACTGCGGACTCTGCATGAAAGCCTGCCCCTATCACGCCATTATCCGCATTCCAATCCCGTGCGAAGAAGCCTGCCCCGTCGGCGCCATCAGCAAAGATCCGGAAACCGGCCGCGAAGTGATTGACCACACTCAATGCACCTACTGCGGAAAATGTTTGAAAGAATGTCCGTTCGCCGCCATTTCCGACCTATCGCAGATGGTCGATGTGCTCAAACTGCTGAAAGACGGGAATGCCGTGGCCATGATTGCGCCGTCGATCATCGGTCAGCTTCCCGGCTCACTGCCACAACTGATGGCCGCTTTGAAAAAAGCCGGATTCAGCGATGTGGTCGAAGTGGCCGAAGGTGCCGACGAAACCACGCGCCACGAAAGTGCGGAGTGGGTGGAAAAAATGGCCGAAGGTGAGCGCTTCATGACCACCTCCTGTTGCCCGGCCTATATTGAAACCGTCGAAAAACATCTTCCAGAGATTGGAAAATTTGTGTCCGACACGCCCACTCCCATGGCCTATACGGCTTCCAAGGTTCGGAAAAATTATCCCGAAGCCACGACGGTCTTCATCGGCCCGTGTATTGCCAAGCGGGTGGAAGCCACGAAGAATGCGGATGTGGATTATGTGCTCACCTTCGAGGAACTCGGAGCCATGCTCGTGGGCGCAGGCATTGATGTCTTTGAATGCGGAGAAGAAGAGATACTGGACCGTGCTTCGCGCGAAGGCCGCGGATTTGCAGCCAGTAATGGAGTGACCAACGCCGTAAAAGCATTGGCCCCAGACGATGCTGAATTAAAACCAATGCTCGTAGACGGGCTCGATTCAAAAACCATCCGGCAGATGAAAATGTGGGCAACAAAATCCTGCCCCGGCAATTTTGTGGAAGTGATGTCCTGCGAAGGCGGCTGCATTGCCGGCCCCGGTACGCTCGGCAATCCGCGCATTGCCAAGAAGCAGCTTAACACCCTCATGGATCAAAGCCCCGGAATCAGCAGGTAAGCGTCCCTTTCCAACCCTTGGAAATTTCCAATGATTGGAAACGAAACCGGCCTGATGGTCAGGCTTAAATTCGGCAGGCTCTGCCGCAAACGGGCGGGACGCCCGTTCCACGTTTCGTGGCATGGGCATCCTGCCCATGAGCCGCACAGCTCAGCCCCTTGAAGAAGAAAATGGAACACGGCATCATGTATTAAAGTCGGTGTATGTTACCTGAAGGATCACTAGTCAACGGTCAGGCCGTATTTCCGGAAAACGTCGGCAAAGTGCTCGACCTCTTCGGGCTCGGGAACGCGGGTTTCGGAGAGGCGGTAAGGCAGATCATATTTTTTCCACTTCCACTCGCCCATTTTATGGAACGGAAGCAGTTCGACCTTTTGCACATTGCCCATGGCGGCCGCCCATTTGGCAAGCTTCCGCATGCAGTGCACGCGGTCGTTCAGTTGCGGCACAATTACATAGCGCAGGTGCACAGGCTTTCCGATCTCCGCCAGGTATTCCGCAAAGGCAACGGTATTTTCATTCGATTCACCGGTGATGATCTGATGCATATTGGCGTTCACACTCTTTACATCGAGTAAGAACAGATCGGTTAAATTAATGATCCGTTTCGCCGTATCGGTCAGAAGCGAAAAGCCGCTGGTATCGACAACCGTGTGGATGCCTTCTTCCTTACAAAGCATCAGCAGCGCTTCCAGAAACCGCGGGCGGCTCATAGGCTCACCCCCGGAAAAGGTGACACCACCGCCAGAGCTTTTCATGAAGTTTTTATACTTCCGAATCTCGGAAAAAACTTCACCTGCCGTCGTTTCGTCACCTGCTCCGAATTCCCAGGATTCGGGATTGTGACAATAGAGACAGCGCAACGGACAGCCCTGTAAGAACACCACAAAGCGGAGCCCCGGACCATCCACCGTCCCGCAACTCTCATAGGAGTTGATCCGTCCCCGCTCTTCTTTGGCTTCCTGTAATGTCATGGACGTGAATGTCGAATATCGGACAAGAAATGTCGAACTCCGAAGGCCTTCATTATTCAACATTCCTCGTTCGATATGCTGCGGTTCTTTACATCCGTTCGTGGAAAGTACGATTGATGACGTCGAGTTGCTGTTCACGGGTCAGACGTGTGAAGTTCACCGCATAGCCCGAAACACGGATCGTGAGTTGCGGATAAAGTTCCGGATGTTCCATGGCATCTTCAAGCATTTCGCGGTCGAATACATTCACATTAATGTGCTGACCGCCTTCCATGAAATAGCCGTCGAGCAGGGCCACCAGATTCTGAAAACGCAACGCTGCAGTTTTTCCCAGTGCCTTCGGGACAATGGAAAACGTGTAGGAAATCCCATCCTCCGCATCATCATACGGCAGTTTGGCGACAGAAGCCATGGAAGCAATTGAACCTCTCACATCGCGGCCATGCATCGGGTTTGCTCCGGGAGCAAACGGTTCGCCGGCCTTACGCCCGTCGGGGGTATTGCCGGTTTTTTTGCCGTAGACGACGTTGGAGGTGATGGTGAGAACCGACATAGTGGCTTCTGCATTGCGATAGGTTTTGTGCTTCCGCAGTTCGGCCATGAAGCCCTGCACCAGCTCGACTGCGATTTGATCGACCCGGTCGTCATTATTTCCATAGGCTGGAAAATCGCCTTCAATTTCATAATCAACTGCCAAACCGCTTGTTGCATCGCGAATGACTTTCACCTTCGCATATTTCATGGCGGAAAAGGCATCGGCCACAACCGACAGGCCGGCAATCCCCCCGGCTAATGTGCGGTGCACTTCGGCATCGTGCAGGGCCATCTGAATACGCTCATAGGCATATTTATCGTGCATAAAATGAATTACATTGAGCGTATTCACATAGAGCGCAGCCAACCAGGACTGCATCATCTTAAATTTGGCCATCACCCGGTCATAGTCCAGATATTCAGACGTAATGATTCCTATATCCGGGCCGACCTGCTTGCCGCTCTTGTCGTCGATGCCGCCGTTGATGGCATAAAGGAGCGCCTTCGCCAGATTACAGCGTGCCCCGAAAAACTGCATCTGCTTCCCGATCGGCATGGCGGACACACAGCAGGCAATGCCATAGTCATCGCCGAACTTCGGACGCATCAGCTCGTCACTTTCATACTGAATCGTGCTGGTATCGATTGAAACCCTGGCGCAGAATTTTTTAAAGTTTTCCGGCAGTTTTTCGGACCAGAGTACGGTCAGATTGGGCTCCGGTGCCGGGCCGAGGTTATACACCGTATGCAGGAAACGCATGCTGCTTTTCGAGCAAAGCGGACGACCATCTTCGCCCATTCCGCCAATGACTTCGGTGACCCAGGTGGGATCGCCGGAAAACAACTCATCGTAAGCAGGCGTGCGCAGGAAACGAATCATACGCAGCTTCATGACCATATGGTCGATCAGTTCCTGAGCCTCGGATTCGCAGATCGTTCCGGCGGCGAGGTCACGCTCGATGTAGATATCCAGAAAAGTGGAGATGCGGCCGATGGACATGGCTGCCCCGTTCTGCTCTTTGGTGGCGGCGAGGTATGCGAGATAGGTCCACTGCACGGCTTCCTGCGCCGTTTCCGCCGGACGGGCGAGGTCGAAACCATAGGACGCCCCCATCACCTTGAGTTCTTCAAAGGCACGGAGCTGTTCCGAAAACTCTTCCCGATTCCGAATAACATCCTCCGTCATCGGCATCAGGTCGGTTTCGGCCTTCTGCTGGAGTTTATCCTCGATCAGAAAATCCACTCCATAGAGCGCAACACGGCGGTAGTCTCCGATGATCCTGCCGCGCCCGTAGGCATCGGGCAGACCCGTCACAATGCCCGCGGAACGCGCGGCGCGCATTTCCGGCGTATAGGCATCAAATACTCCGTCGTTATGTGTTTTGCGGTATTTGCTGTAGAACGCGTTCAGCGTGTCGTCGAAGTGATAGCCGTACGCCTCAAGCCCGACTTCCACCATTCGGCGTCCGCCGTTGGGCATGATGCCGCGTTTGAGCGGTGCATCGGTTTGCAAACCGACAATCTTTTCGAGCGATTGGTCAATATAGCCCGGTCCGTGGGAAACAATGGTGGATGGAGTATCTGTATCGGCATCCAGCACCCCCTTCCCCAACTCTTCTTTCATCAGCTCAGTAACGTTTTTCCAAAGGTTGTGCGTTGCTGCGGTGGGCGAAGCAAGGAACGAGTCGTCACCTTCATAGGGGGTATAATTACATTGGATAAAATCCCGGACATCGACTCTTTTTTTCCAGGGCCCGTCATTGAAGCCATTCCATGCTGTGCTCATTACTCTCTCCTGCTCGTTTGCTGTTAAGGCGTGTCCAACCTGAAGAAATGCGGCCGGGAAATAAAACCAAACGCCTTCAACAAGAAGCAGGGAAGCCAATCAAAAACAACTTAACGACGCAATGTTCAATAACGCACATTAGAGCGAGAGAGTTCAAAAGCAGAATGTAACGGGATCAATCTTCCACATCATGGACGCCCCCATAAACAGGGGATAGCGCAAAATACGCGCATCCCTTGTTCGGGACCACCGGATTTAACGTGGCACCAGATTCGGCGGTTTTATACCTTAATATTGATTAGCGACTCGCCAGCGCTTAGTCCGAAATGCTCAACCACTTGCGTGTAAATTTCCTGTTTCTCCTCATCGCTCAGCTCGGCCACTTCCTTTTCAGACAGGATTTCTTCGAGATATTCAACCAGCGAGCTGATTTCCAACGCTTCCGTATCCTCGCTTTCAGCTCCTGCCGGTCGGGGCGGAGGCGGCGGGCGGTTTCCCTGAGGCCCCTGTACGCCGGCGAGTTCTCCAACCTCCTCAGCATCTGCTCCGGCATCGGCCATGGCCTGCTCCAAGGCCTGGCCGGGTTCAATTCCTGCCGCCTTAAAAGTTTCGACAATCGCCTGCGCGTCTTCTTCGGTCAGGTTTTCCAGATCGTATTGCTGCAGCGTTTCCTCAACAAGCGATTGCTGCTCACTGCTCAGACTCTGCTGCATACGCTGCGGCGGTATCGACATACTGCTACTTCCCACTGATTCAATCATGTAGTGTCTCCTTTATGTTTTCTCTTTTGACCGACTGGCTGTCGGTCACAGTTCCGTAACTTCACTCGCCGCAATAAACGTATCACGGTTGAGGTCCATCTCGACAAAGCTCTTAAATCCGCCATCGAATTCTTCCATCGACACGAGACCGTCATGGTTAAAGTCGTATTTCTCCATAAAGCTGACCGCCGACTGTTCGGAATCCGATGACTCCGACGAATTAAAATTCTGGCATCCCGCCACAGCGATCAGCATTGGCACAAGTGCTACTGTTATCTTCATTATGTATATTTCTCCCTGATCAGATTGCGTGTTTCACTAATTGCATGCTTCCGTCATCGGCCTGTTTAATTTTAATCCAGCAGAGCCAGTCGGCGTCGTTCGCCTCCGGATAATCCTCGCGATAGTGGCTTCCGCGCGATTCGGTTCGCATCAAAGCGGCGCGAAGTTTCATTTCGGCATTAAGAATCATGTTGGCGGTTTCATGGCACTGCCGCAGTTCATGCAGATCTTCGGCCATCAGCAGCGGCACCTGATGATCCCGCATATATTCAATATATGTGAGTGCCGCCAGCAGACGATCTTCGCTCTTCACATAGAGAATAAAGTTCGGGATCATCACGCCCTGCAGGGTCTGCGTGACCCACTGCGGAGAGAAGCCCTGCTGGCGCAGAAACGGCGCATAGATTTCAGTATTAATCTTTTTCAGCGTACTCTCCGGCGTCTTTACCATGGAAACACTTTTCGCATACTCTGCTGCCGTTTTTCCGGCCAGTGCACCCTGGGCTCCGGAACCGGCCAGCGAACTGCCAACCTGCGTGTAAATGCCTCCGGTCTGCATGGAACCAAGCGCATCGCCCGCGGCATAGAGCCCCGGAATATTTGAAGAGCATTTATCATCCTGCGGGAACAGGCCTTCGGCTTTATGCTGCGACATGCCGGCCGATACTCCACCACTGGAAGCCCCCATTGGAGGACCACCATGACCGCCGTTGCCTCCACCGGGAGGCGGACCACGCCGCTCGCCATCTTTACCGCCGGCCAATCGCGCTCCATCGGGCGGACCACCGGGGCCGCCTTTGCCTCCACCACCACCCGGAGGCGGGCCCATCATACCACCGGACGACGGGCCGCTTTTCTCAACCTCAATGTTTTGTTCAACACCGAGCATGCCGCGAATCTCCTCCGTGCCTGAGGAGGTCATTTTCGGTTTTCCTTCAAGGCCGAAGTTGGTCATACCGTGTCCGTCCACCCACTCCTTACCGGTAATTTCCGCGCCGATGCGATAGGCCATGGCATCTCCATCGGAAGTCAGCGATCCGATCTGCCAACCGGTCGGTTTAAACCCGCTGGCACCGGTGCAGAGAATCACACTTTTGGCATGAATGACGATCGACTCATTCTTATCGATATACATGCCCATGGCACCGACCACCCGGTCGCCGTCTTTGAGCAGGTTTGTCAGGGTAACGCGTTCGATGACTGGAATCTTCCGTTCCTTGAGCGGTTTGTTCATGGCCTTGGTATAGGTGGCCTCTTTAAAAAAACCCCAGGACTCAAGCTCGTCGACAATCGATGCAGACTGATCAAGCAACAGCCCGGTGTAGACCGGGTTATTCATATATTCCGCCGCTTCAGCGGTTTTCTTCAGATATTCAGCTTTACTCATGCCATCGTTTTCGTCGAACCGGAAAATGCCACGGGCAAAAGGGGTCTGACCTGAACGACCCACCGCGCCTTTATCAACCAGCAGTACCTTTGCACCGGCATCGTGCGCCTTAACGGCCGCAAAGACACCGGCCATACCGCCACCTACCACCAACACTTCGGTCGTCACCTGATTAATTTTTCCTTCGATGGCCTCTTTCTTTTCCTTGGCTGAACCGCCTTGCGACATCGATGGACGGCCGCCGCCCGACTCATTTTCTGGATGCTGCTGTGCGATGACTGCCGTGCTGATTACAGCACAGGAGCCGCCGACGACTCCCATGAAGCCCCGGCGTTTAAATTTTGTATTAAGCGGACTCATGTTGATCCCCTATATTTATAATGATTGAAGTTTTTTCGGAGCGATGCGGAAGATACGAAACCAGCAGCGCGGCAACAGCGCCGCCCGCCAGCACGATCCAGAATGCGGACATCGCCGGATTGCTATGGCGGCCAATCAAGATCACATGCCAAGAAGCGAAACCAACGAAGCCGATGGACAGCAGGCCATGGATATAGCGGAACAGTTTTGCCGGTATTTTTTTCCGAACAAAAGCAACCACCACGAGAATAATCATCAAAAACCAGGCAACGATTCCGGTCAGCATCAGCGGCGACTTGATCATCAGCATCAGATTATGCATCGGATTCGATTCTACCACCCAGAACCGGCGGGCAATCATCAGTACCGGATGAATCAGAAAGAACAGTCCCGCTGCATAACCGATATATTTATGCCAGCGCAACGTGGTGGAATATTTCATCTTCACTGTGTTTTTCGGCATGAGGCGAGACAGCCAGAACAGACTGAGCATCAGACCGAATGCGCCCAGACTCACCAGCAGAACAACCGCTTGATAGGTTGTTTTTGTCGGCACGTCCTGCGACAGCGCCAGACCGATCGGTGTCAGCACGAAGAACAGGAGAAATATCGGCATAAAAATCCATTTAGTCATCGGTTCATCCCCACGCCGTGATGGACGGAATCACTCTTCCGTCCGTAATTGTGATGGCATCCACCGGGCAGTATTGCTGGCAGAGATAACAGACCTGACAATCCTGCGGGTAGCGAATTTCAGCCTTCTTTGTTTTCGGGTTCATTCGAATCACATCTGTCGGGCAGGTTGGAACACACGTTCCGCAGCCGATGCACCCGTCAATTCGTTCAATAGCCATTCTTAAGCTCCGGTCAATTGTTTTTCCAATCGTTGGAACAGAAGCTAGCAGACCGAACCTTAAGCAAAGATTAAGGTAGCGCTACCGTCTGAAAAAAGTTCCAGCCATTGGAAAATCCAATGACTGGAACCGCGTTGTTGGGGAGGGAAAAATGGAGGCCGCCCGAAGAAGCGGAGTTGGGGATGCCGAAAACTCCGGGCGGCCGGTGTTGCTTTCTAACGTTGCCCGCGCGGCGGGGGGCCACTGGGCGCTTCGTCGGAACTGAGATATCCATCGCTGTTTTTATCCAGCTCGGAAAAGGCATTTGCCGGGCCGTCGAATTCCGTCGAGGAAACTTTGCCATCGTTATCTTTATCCAGCCGGGTCACAAAATCGGCAGAACTGCCGGACTGCTGTCCCTGCTGCGGAGGCTGTTGCTGCCCCTGGCCTTGCTGACCCTGTTGCTGCTGAGGAGGGCCTGAGGGAATTTCAGTTGTGATGAGATACCCATCACCATCAATATCGAACGTTGTAAAATGTTCGTCCGGCCCATCGAATTCGCTCTTTGAGATTTTACCATCGTTGTCTTTATCGAGCCGTGTGATCATATCTGACGCAGAAGGGGCTGCGCCCTGCTGCTGATTATTCTGAGCTGCCATGGTGGTACCGGCGGCAAGCAACAGGATTAAGATTGCCTGTGTTTTCATTTTTTTGTTCTCCGTATTGTTTTTAATCATACTGTTAATCTGGCTTTAACTGCCTGCATCATTTGCAAAGAACGCACAGCAAGGTTGGTCTCCATTTCGGATGACGATCTGTGCCATCTCCTATCGTTGAAACAGAACGTAGCACGCACGACCTTAAGCGGAGATTAAGCCGGAACTATTTCCGGGAAAATTTTCCAGACCCTGGAAAAATACAATGGCCGGAACGGGGTTTAAGGAAACGTGCAGCATGTTATGCCGCAACAGAACGGATGGTTTTATTTTCCGCGCCATAAATGGACTCAGCCATTTTTGCAAACATATCCGATTCAGTCTGCTCGGAAAGGCGGTCCATGATTCTGTAAAACGGCCCGGCTTCATTTGAAATGGTACAGGCCAGTTTATAATAGCGAAGCGAAATTTCATACAGCCCCAACCGGTAATAAAGCCAGCCCGCACGCGCCAGAACCGCATACGACGAACTTTCTTCACTGAGGATTCTGCGGTGGATATTGAGGGCCGCCAGAATGTCGCCCCGGTTTTCCGCCATGCGGGATTCCTCCCACCGTTCTTCCCGTAAAACACGCTGCCTGCTAACTGAATTCATTGGAACCTTCCTATGGTTTTCATTTGATAGTGCGAAAGATGGCAGACTTCTCATTAAGCCAAGATTAAGCCCGTTCTTTAATCGGCGAAAAGTTCCAATCTCCGGAAGCGCAGAGCAAAGGCGGTTTATTCGGTGGTTACGTCGGGGTGCAGGTCCCCCGTTTCGCGCACCAGTTCACCGACTTCGGTTAAAGTGTAGGTTTCTCCCAGGGCAATCAGGCAGTTCTTGATGTCTGACAATGGCCAGCCTTCTTTTGATAACGAGCTGGCCAGTTCATAATAGCGCAGTGCCACTTCATAGAGTCCCAACTTGTAGTACAGCCAGCCCGCACGCGACATAACGGCATAGGACGGTGATTCTTCACTGATAAATTCCAGATGGATTTCAAGGGCCCTGACGAGATCGCCCTGCTCTTCTGCCCGTTGTGATGCAACCCACCGTTCCTGCCGTACGTGTTCCTGTTCTTCCATCGCGTCCCTTTGCTTCCGCTATCGTTCGTATGAAAATTAGCAAACGCTTCCTTAAGCCCAGATGAAGTTGCGGAGGAACAAGGATATCCAATGAGCAGTAAGCATATGCATAAAAGGACACGCCCCGAAGACGAGAATCGTCTTCAGGGCGCGTTGAGGGAGGGGCAAAGAATAAATTATTTTGAATTACCTCCGGTCGGGAACAGCAGATGGATCATTATTAATCGGCATTGGAATCGACCGAATTGTAAACCGGCAGCTCGATCTCCCGAGTCAGTATGCTTCCGTCTGCAGCTTCCATGCTGACAGTAATTAACATACGGCTTGAGGAAGAACCGGTGACAACAGCGGACCGTGTTGAATAGACCTTCCATTCCAGCGCCCCCAAATGCTCAATTTGAATAACTCCATCGGCCACCGACGAAAGCGTCGTTTCTTCAGTTTCAAAAGAGGAATCCTGCGGCCATTCAGTCAAAGAAGCTTCATCGGCAGCGGCACCGCTCTGTTCATAAAGAATCTGATAACTCAGCTCTATGTTTTCAAGGGCGATGCCACCCAGATTATAGAGCGTGAGATAATGCCGATGTTCACTGATGCTCGTCGTCGAAAACACACCTTCATCGCTCTCACCACTCAGATCCTCTACCCTCCATTGCTGATCAACGGTATGGGTCGGGATAATCACGAAGCGCGTGGGCGACATAAACAGTTCTGCCATTTCCTGCTGTTTCAGATAGATTCCGTCTTCTTCAGTGAATACCGACAGACTGGAGTGTATCGTATAGCCATCCGCCGTGAGCAGTTCAACCGTATCTTCCTGGCTGTCGCATGCAATGACCACCGCGCTGAAAACGAAACCGTCATCCATGGTGAAGTTATGAAATTCCTCATATCCATAAACCGTGCAGGATACAATCAGGCTAATCAGGGCAATCATTTTTTTCATCTCAGTCTCCATTTAATGCATTACTTCCAACATCTTGAATCGGGCAAGTGCGTTCGTGATTTTTTCCTTTTCCGATAATCTGCATGCAAGGTAGCACCCCGGGCCTTAAGAGAAGATTAAGCCGTAAACTTTTGCTGAAAAAAGTTCCGGCCATTGGAAAATCCAATGACCGGAACAGAGTGAGGGGGATGTTATTGAAACTTGTTTTTATAAATGCGGTTTAGTTCCTGAATGCTCTGCCCGACTGATCGCATCGGACACCACGGCCAACGTGTCATCATCTCCAAGCGCCGCCAGACAGTTCATTATTCCGTACAACGCCCAATCATCATTGGAGAGCGCACAGGCCCGCTCATAAAACTCGAGCGCTTTACCGTAAGCACCCAGTTTATAATAGAGCCATCCGGCTCGCAGGCTGGCGGCATACGATGCGTTTTCCTCCGAAATAATCGTCCGGTGAATTTCCATCGCTTTTTTAAAATCTCCCAGCTCCTCAACACGCCGCGATTCCGCCCAGCGATCCTGTTGTGCTTCGATCTGGTTTTGAGTTGCTGTCATGATGCCTTCTTTTCGTTTTCCAAATGTTGGAACGCACATTAGCAGGCCCAACCTTAAGCGCAGGTTAAGCGGTGAATTTTTCCAGCTATTGTTGAAAAACCAGAGATTGGAGCGTTTTCTTAATCCATTCTTAAGGTAGAATCGCCTACTGTTCGACCTCATTAAAGGAGTTGAAAATGCGATTACTGATTGTAGAAGACGAAGCTGACTTGAGAGTGGCCCTGACCATGTCGCTGGAAGAGGACGGCTATGTTATCGACTCGGCAGAGGACGGCGAAGAAGGTCTCTACAAAGCCATGAACTGGGACTACGATGTAATCATTCTGGATATTATGATGCCGAAGATGGACGGGTGGGATGTGCTCGCTGAACTTCGTAAAGAAAAAAACACACCGGTGCTGATCCTGACGGCGCGCGGAGCCATCGACGACCGGGTGAAAGGCCTGGATCTGGGCTCCGACGATTTTCTGGTTAAACCGTTTGATATGGCCGAGCTATCCGCACGCCTGCGCGCTCTGATCCGCCGCGCGGCCGGAAAAACCTCCACAGTATTAACCTACCGGGGGCTTCAACTCGACACGGCAAAAAAGACGGTGAGTGTCGATGCCATCGCTGTACAACTCACGGCGCTCGAATATGCGCTGGTTCAATTTCTTCTGATGCATCAAGACACCGTGGTGAGCCGAACTGACCTCTACGAACACCTCTTCAATGAAGACGATGACTCCCTCTCCAATGTCCTCGACGTGCATGTTTGTAATGCCCGCCGGAAACTGGGAGGCACTTATATTAAAACCCGCCGGGGGCTCGGCTACACCATAGGCGATTAAATGAACAAATACCGGTCCATTCGATGGCAGCTGATGGCGTGGCAGCGATTCCTGCTTGCAGCCGTGCTGATTACCCTGCTGTCGCTCCACTATCATCTCCGCCGAAAATCCGAGATCGCCGAGGTGGATGCCAGCCTGCAAAGCGCATTGATGTCCGTGATGCCTGCGGTTGCGCCTATGATGGGCCGGGGTGGACCGCCCCCATACGAACCAAATTCAAACGCCCCGCCCCCAAGATATGAACCAGACGAAGAAAACAATCCGCTCATAATTGCGGAGACCTATCTGGAAGAGATCGAAAGCAACGGCTATTACGTCACGAGCTGGGATACTGAGAAAGGACTCATGCTGTCCGTGGGAGCTGTTCCGGCGTCCGCATCTCTGGGCAACTATGAGCTCATTGTCGAAACGCCTCATTTCCTCACCCTGAATGGAAACCGCGAACTCGTTGTTACCCATAATACCGACCTCATAATTGTGATTGGCCGACCGCTGACCGATGTCAATCTTGCCCTGAAAAAAACGCGCTACCAATTGCTCTTAGTCGGTTCGCTGGTTTTCCTGATCGGTCATATCGGCGGAGGGATCATTATACGGAGAACACTCCAACCGATCCGGGAGATCAGCCAGACCGCTGAAGAAATTGCGCGGGGCGATCACAGCCGACGGATCGAACTGGCGGCGGCTCCCGAAGAGCTGGCCAGTCTGGCCCAAACCCTGAACAACTCCTTCAACCATCTGGATAGCGCACTGGAAGCCCAGATTCGTTTTTCCGCCGATGCTTCGCATGAACTGCGCACACCGATTGCAGTGATCATGGCCCAGACACAGGCCGCGCTCAAACGCGACCGTTCCACAGAGGAATACAAAACTATCCTTCAAGCCTGTCTGCGGGCCGGAATCCGGATGAGAACCATGGCGGACAGTCTACTGGAACTTACCCGCATCAGTGGTAACGGGAGCGTACTGAATATGGCACTCACGAATCTCTCGGAGGTCATTTCCAGCGCCGTCGAAGAAGCAACTCAGCTTTCTGAAAACCATCCGCTGAGTTTCCAGACTCTGGAAAACTCGCGACCCGTTCAAATCGATCCGGAGCGCATACATCAGGTGCTCATGAATCTGATTTCAAATGCGGTGAAACATAATCCGGACGGCTGCACCATCCGCATTTCACAAAAAGAAACCGCTGAATGGGCCATCCTTGAAATTGCGGACGAAGGTACCGGCATTCCGGTCGATGCCCTGCCCCACATTTTCGAACGCTTCTACCGTGTTGATGAATCCCGCTCCCGCGAATCGGGTGGAAGCGGTCTGGGCCTATCCATTGTGAAAAGTATAATCGAAACGCATGGCGGAACCATCGAAGCCGCCAGCATTCCCGGTCAAGGCACCACCTTCACCATCCAACTTCCGCTCAACCCCGCCTCCGACCGGTAGACCGAAAATCAAACTGCCCGAGGGATTGGCGGATGGTTTTAAGCGCTTCAATTTTTACGGTGTTGGCAAGGACGCCGTGGCGCGGATTTTCCCGTATTACGTCTAGTTATTAATACACTATTCACAACCTCTTCCCCCGAAAAATATAGTGAGTTTAGGGGGATTGCAGGACAAGTGAATTGCAGACTTATCCCGTGCCTTTTAACAGGCAAACACTGAAGCCTAAAAAAAACGATCATATATATTAGCATAATGATAAACTAATCGTTATTTATCCGGTATGAAAAAGTTATCTACCATTCTTTCTGTGGCGGTACTTCTCATCAGTATCGTCCTTCTTTTCAATAAAACCGGCTCCGCAATTGAATCGTCTGAAACAACGACGACTGAACCCGGTCCACAGCTTTTTCCGACGACTCAGTCGCTCACTGAAAGCAAACCCTTTGGAACGGAGACGGAACCGAGTGAGTTCACCGCGATGAAAGAAGCGGAATCCTTGCCGCACACGGAGCAGAAGTCTTTGTGGCGCGCTTTTTCGGTGGCGCGCCGTCAGATTCGCCCGCTGACGGATCACCAGCGCACGATGCCGGAAAACGCGGGAGCAGACTATCTTGCCTCGAATCCGGGGCAGAAGATCCGGGCACGATTTTTGACTGAAGGTGTGCGTCTATTATCCGGCTACCCGAATCGGGATTGGCGGGGTGTGATTTCGTTAAATACGGATGCTGTTACGGAGATTCGTCACGAAGGTACGCAACTGGAGTACGCCCGCCCGGGGATTGTGGAATGGTATCACAATAATCGTGGAGGGATTGAGCACGGTTTCATTGTCGAAGAGCCAACTGCGGATTCCAGAGAGGGACAGTTGGTGATTTCCTTGCGGGTTTCGGGACTGACCGCACAACCCTTGGAAGGTCGTTCTTCCGGCAGCAGCGACTTGCAGTTTGAGAACGAGTCGGGGGAGCCGGTGCTATCCTACACTGATTTGAAAGTCATGGATGCAACCGGTGAGCTGTTGATGGCCAGCATGCAGCCGACCGAAACCGGCTTACAGATTCTCGTGGCCGATGCCGGCGCCAATTATCCGATCACAATCGATCCTCTGATCGCATCCCTCGAGCAGAAACTGGGACCGGAAGTCGCCGGAACAGGCTCCGCGTATGATAGATTCGGCATTTCTGTGAGTGTGAGCGGTGACATCGCTTTGATCGGTGTGTCTGGAGATGATGATCATGGCGTGAATAGCGGCAGCGCGTATGTCTTCACGCGCACGGGCAGCGTGTGGAGCCTGCAGCAGAAGCTCACAGCGGACGACGCTGCTACCGGTGATGACTTCGGTAATTCCGTGAGTGTGTCGGGCGACACCGCCCTGATCGGCGCGTCCGGGGACGACGACAATGGCTCTTCTAGCGGAAGCGCGTATGTGTTTACGCGCACCGGTGATCTGTGGAGCCAGCAGCAGAAGCTGACTGCGGACGACGGTGCTGCAAGTGATTACTTCGGCACTTCCGTTAGCCTGTCAGGTGATACCGCGCTGATCGGTGCGGATGAGGACGACGATAACGGTACACGGAGCGGAAGCGCGTATGTCTTCACGCGTACCGGTGGCGTGTGGAGCCAACGGCAAAAGCTGACTGCATACGACGGTGCTACGAGTCATTTCTTTGGCACATCCGTTAGCCTTTCAGGTGATACCGTCCTGATCGGTGCGTCTGAGGACGACGATAACGGTTCACGAAGCGGCAGCGCGTATGTCTTCACGCGTACCGATGGTCTATGGAGCCAGCAGCAGAAGCTGACTGCGGACGACGGTGCTGCAAGTGATTACTTCGGCACTTCCGTGAGCGTGTCGGGTGACACCGCCGTGGTCGGTGCATCCGGGGACGACGACAATGGCTCTTCTAGCGGAAGTGCGTATGTGTTTACGCGTACCGGTGGTCTATGGAGCCAGCAGCAGAAACTGACTGCAAGTGACGGTGCTGCGATCGATTATTTCGGCCGTGCGGTGAGCGTGTCGGGCGATACCGCCCTGATCGGTGCGCCTCAAAATGATGACCATGGCAACACGGACAGCGGAAGTGCATATGTCTTCACGCGTACCGGTGGTCTATGGAGTCAGCAGCAGAAACTGACTGCGGATGACGGTGCCGCGGATGATATTTTCGGCCGTGCAGTGAGCGTCTCAGGCGATACGGCTCTGGTCGGTGCTTCCGGGAACGACAATGGTGAGGATGGCGGGAGTGCATATGTATTCACGCGTACTGGAACTCTGTGGAGCCAGCAGGAAAAGTTGACTGCGGGCGACGGAGCCGCGGATGATTACTTCGGCACTTCCGTAAGCATATCAGGCGACACCGCCCTGATCGGAGTGTCTGGTGACGACGACAATGGCTTGGCCAGTGGCAGTGTGTATGTCTTCATTCGCTCCGGTGGTCTGTGGAGTCAGCAGCAAAAGCTGACTGCGGATGATGGTGCCGCGGATGATGATTTCGGCAATTCCGTAAGCATATCAGGCGACACCGCCCTGATTGGTGCGCATTGGGACGATGATCATGGCTCGCGTAGCGGCAGCGCGTATGTCTTCACGCGTACCAGCGGCAGCGTGTGGAGCCAGCAGCAGAAGCTGACTGCGGACGACGCTGCTGCGAGTGATTATTTCGGCAATTCCGTGGGCGTGTCGGGAAATACCGCCCTAATCGGTGCGTCCAGAGACGGTGATCATGGTTCGTATAGCGGAAGCGCATATGTATTTACGCGCAACAACGGTCTGTGGAGTCAACAGCAGAAGCTGACTGCAGATGATGGTGCTTCGCATGCGTACTTTGGTGCCAGCGTGAGTGTATCAGACGATATGGCCCTGATCGGCGCGTCCGGGGATATGGCTTTGTTCGGTGCTTCCGGAAGCAGCAGCGGCAGCGCGTATGTCTTCACTCGCACAGATAGCGTCTGGAGTCAGCAGCAAAAGCTGACCGCGGACGATGGTGCTGCATATGATTACTTTGGCGTTGCGGTAAGCCTGACAGGCGTTACCGCCCTGATCGGGGCGTCCGGGGACGACGACAATGGCTCTTCTAGCGGAAGCGCGTATGTGTTTACGCGCACCGGTGATCTGTGGAGCCAGCAGCAAAAGTTGACTCCGGATGACGGTGCTGCGAAAGATTACTTCGGCGCTTCCTTGAGCCTATCAGGTGATATCGCCCTGATCGGGGCATACGGGGACGATGTCAATGGAAACACGGATAGCGGCAGTGCGTTTGTCTTTACGCGCACGGGTAGCGTGTGGAGTCAGCAGCAAAGGTTGGCAGCAGATGACGGTGCCGCGAATGATTACTTTGGTTATTCGGTGTGCGTATCGGGCAACACCGCGCTGATCGGTGCATTTCGGGATGATGGACTGGACCTTCTCGGCGGTCATGTTGACAATCAAGGCTCGGTGTATATCTTCCGCTTGGGCACGATCGGCGTGGACACGGATGGGGATGATGCCTCAGATATCTGGGAAACGGTTAACGGCTTTAATCCTGCAGATCCTGATGATTATCTAACGCTGGATACGGATCTGGACGGTAAACTCGATATATTGGAAATTTTTCAAGGCACGGATAAGAACTCGGCATCGGATAGCTATGGCCTGCTCGTGCAAGGTGCAGACGCCGATGCGCAAATATTAACGGCTCGCTTCCGCCGTGCGACGGGCAGCACCGGTGTGGAGGCGACTTATCAATGGTCAGAGAATCTGAGCAACTGGTATCTCGGCGGAATGGACGATGGAAACATCAAAGTTGAGTTCAATGAGAGCGTGGTCAGCTCGGGCACCGGCTACGAGATCGTCGAGCTCACTGCAACCATCACCCTGGGCCGCGCGGATCATCTCTTCATTCGGATGGAAGTAAAACCTGTTGAGTCATTTTATTGAGCGGCGACCGCCAATGAATTCCAGAAAAACATCCTCATATTTTTCATTTTATAGAACCCCGGAATTATAAGATTCATAAACCGGCTCAAACAGCCGTTCAGTCAGAGAGCTTATCGCGCCAAAAAAACTAAAGGCCATCACCCTTTCCGGCCTCATCATCGGCCCATCCCCGGAAACCGCAGCGCCGAAGGACTGAGTTTTCACGCTCTATTCCGCGCGGCAAAACATGTAGGTCCGGTAAGACCAGCGGCTCTGCGTGGAGCAGGTGTCCCGCCTGCCCCCGCATGCTAAGCCGTTCCTTCGCGCGGCGGGTTGGGACAACCCCGCCCTGCCATTTTCAAATCCAATCCTTTGCGCTCGTTGCGTTCTCTCGCGGCTAAATCCCCATACGCGCTCATGTTCCGCTCATGTTCGGTTTGCTTCTATAGCGCCATTGAAAGGAATGAACCAACGCCGAAACGGCAAAACGGAGAATTAAAAAATGAAAACAACAATCAAAACAACCCTCGCAGCACTGACCCTCGCCATTTTCAGCATTTCTGTAAATGCGGAATCCCGCGTCTGGACAGATGCCAAAGGCAAGACCATCGAAGCGGAACTGGTACAGGTGTTAAACAACCAGGTCGAGCTTCAGCTCGCTAATGGACATAAGATCAAAGTCTCGCTCGCCACACTCAGCGCTGAAGACCGCCAGTGGGCCATGCTCAGTCACCCGCCGACGCTTGAACTAAACGTTTCGGCGAAGACCGAACTCGCTACCTCGAGCCTGTTTCAAGTCGGTCGTAGCAGCCGGATCCAGATCAAAAAGGAAACGACCGTCGTCAAGGTCGACGTGATGAAACTGAGCGATGCAGCATATGAAGAGCCGTTGAAAGCAGTACTCTTTGTGATGGGCCAGCACGATGACAAGACCGGTGTGGTGCTGGATAAGATTACTACGACGTTTGCGTATACCGGTGCCGACAAAGAATTCAAATTCGTGACGGATGCGTACGAATCGGAAAACCGCGATGGTGCGATCAGCGGCAAGGACTATAAAGGCTGGCTCATGGCCGTGTTCGATACCAACGGCGAAATCGTCGCGATGAAAAGCAGCGAGCCGAAATATAGCAAAAACGCCGTAGCCCTGCTGGAAGCGGAAAAAGGTGCCGTGCTTACCGCAGCGTATGAAACAACGAACCCGGAACCCGAGTCCATGCTGGCGAAAGGTCGCGGCCTTTAATTCGCGGCGCTCAACTTCGCGTTTTTTCTATCGTATTAAACCCAGCCGGGAACGGCGAAATGGAGGTATAAAATGAAAACAACACAACACATGGTAGCTCTCGCAGCGCTCGCTGCTACTTTCGTTTATTCAACCGCTCTCGCAGAAACCCGTATCTGGACCGATACCACCGGAAAAACCATTGAAGCCGAACAGGTGAAACTCCTGAGCAATCAGGTCCTGTTACGACTCGCTGATGGACGCGAAGTCAAAGTTTCGCTTGATACCCTCTGTGAAGAGGACCGAAAACAGGCCATGCTGGATCAGCCGCCGACGCTGGAACTAAAAGTTTCGGCTAAAACCAACCGCTCCAATACGAGTCGCGGCGACCTTGGCCGCAGAAGCCGGATACAGGTTGAGGAGGAATCGACTCAGGTTGTGGTTGCTGTCGCCAAGACCAGTTCTGCTCCTTATGAATTACCACTGAATGCAGTTCTCTATGTTATGGGCGAATGGGGCGGCGACCAGCTGGAAGTCATCGACAAGGTCACCTCGACGCTTTCTTATACCGAGAAAAACCAGGTCTTCGATCTCGCTTCCGAAAAGTTCGAATCGCGCAAACTTGCAGGTGGCGAGCGCAGGACGGAATACAAAGGCTGGGTTGTGGTTATTTTTGATTCCAACGGGGATCGCATTGCGCTGAAAAGCAGCAGCAAAGCATACGAAAAGAATCTGAAAGCTCTGCTGGCGTCAGAAAAAGGTGCAGAACTCGACAGCAATTTTGAACCCACAACCTCCACGAACTCGGCAGCAGCGGCTCGGAATCCGCGATTCTAAATCAGCGCGCATGCGTTGCTCATCTTCAGTTTCTTGTACATCACATGAGCATTCACGAGTCCAAATCGGGGGTGCCGGAATGCTTCGGGCAGCGTTCCGACAATCTCAAACCCGTGTTTCTGCCAGAGGTGGATAGCGGCCTCGTTGGTTGAAACCACCAGATTGTACTGCATCGATTTAAAACCGAGCGCAATGGCTGTGCGCTGAGAATGCTCACACATTCCGGAGGCGATGCCCCGCCCTCCGGCGAACTCCGCTACGATATATCCACAGTTGCAGACGTGCGCTCCCAATGCAGGTTGGTTCGCTTTGATGTAGTACGTTCCGAGGACATGGTCGGCACCATCGACAGCGACATACGTCTGGGCGGGCATCTCTACCCAGACTCGATAGGCTTCATCCTCGGTAATCTCCGGCGAAAATGCATAGGTTTCACCAGCCCGGAAAACGGGTGCCAGAATTGCCCAGAGCGCCCCCCAGTCTGACACATCAAAGATACGGATCATGATCGTTTCCGGTTTCATAGTTTCTCTCGCAACTTCCGGATCATGTACGCCCTCTTGATCATATTGAACCGACATCATCCTTTTCATAGAATTTTTGAAAACTCCGGCGTCTACCATTCACAAAACGCGCGTTTCTTATGCTTCCATATCCACGATCGTACGCCCTTTTAATTTTCCGTTAAGCATCAGATCAATATGAGCGCTCAATTCATCGAGTAATATTTTGGTATAAACGTCCATTAAGCTTTCCGGCTTCCAGTCTTTGGACAGTTTCTCCCAAACCGTTTCCCTGTAAGCCATAGGATAATTCTGCGAATCAATACCGACCAAGGAAACTCCTCTAAGGATAAATGGAAATACGGTGAGATTGAGTTTTGCTGAAGCCACATTGCCACAACAGGTAACCACGCCCATGGGTTGAGTTGCTTTGATCATATTGCCAAGGATACTTCCGCCTACGGTATCAATTCCTCCGGCATATTCTCCCCGCATCATGGGGCGCTCATTTTCTTCTTCGTACTCTTTGCGATCAATCACTTCACTCGCACCAAGCCTACGTAAAAAATCGTGCTCGGTCTGCTTGCCGGAAATGGCTGACACGTCGAACCCCAGCTTTGCAAGAATGGCGATGCTCAGCGTTCCCACCCCGCCGCTTGCACCGGATACCAGCACCTTTCCGTCTTCTGGTTTAACGTGCTCAGTCAGTCGCAAAACAGACATTCCAGCCGTCAACCCTGCGGTTCCAAGGATCATCGCTTCTTCCATCGAAAGTCCGGCCGGCAACTTTACCGCCCAGCTGGCGGGCACGCTGATATATTGTCCAAATCCACCGGGGGTATTCATCCCCAGATCATAGCTGGTAACAATAACCTCGTCCCCTTCATGAAACGTGTCATTGCTTGAGCGTACGACGATGGTACCCACAGCATCAATTCCGGGTGTGTGCGGGTAGTTTCTGGTGACTCCCTTGTTTCCGTTTGCGGAAAGCGCATCCTTGTAATTCAACGAAGAATATCGAACCCGGATTAATAACTCGCCTTCAGGCAAATCATCGACCGATCTTGTTTTTACAGATCTTGAAATCCGCCCGTCGTGTTCTTCAACCCAGAAGCATTTGTATGTGGCATTCTTCATAATCATTCCTTCATTCCGTCTTTATTCCCGCGCGGCTTTGCACAGATCTTGGGCACCGATGGAGTCGTCGTTGCCGCCCAAGAAACACAACTAATCGGTTTCGATGACGATGCCTTTGAATATTTTCAGCGCGGTGGTGACATTTGAAAGGTCCGTATTAACGGCGCCGTCGCCCCCCGAGATATGCCCGTGCCCAATGAGCTCGGCCAAAACCACAGAAGCTTCCGGCTTCAGCTCAGCGCTGTACACCAACGATGGCTGGCCATTCGGATTTTTCAAATAGACCGGATCGTCCGCAAAGGTGGTTTTGTTGAAGTAGTCATTGTCATCAAAGGACTTGTTCACCTCGATCATGATTTTCGGGTTGCCCGCGGCGGGGTATTTTGAAATCACCGAAAAGCTGGTCAGTGGCGTGGCGGCGGAGAGGCCGTCGACCACCGCCGAATCGGCGTCCGGCATAAACAGTCCATCGGCCGATTTTATGCCGCGTGCATGACTCCAAACCGGAAGCGCGCCGGGTCGGCGATTTTTTCCGCCGCTGTAATTTCCGGTAGCCGACTTGCCGGAAACATATACGGTTTCCAGATAGTTCCCTGCGGCATCTTCCAGCCACACCGCCACCTGCGGGATAGACGTGATCAATCGGCCATCCGGCGCGGTTCTTTTGGTCATGTATTCCGAACCCGCGATGAAATCGATTTGAAGGGATCGGCCGGAGGTTTCCGATTTGGTCGTGATGACATATTCCGTCTTCTTCCGAACCTCATCCTGTTTGCGCAGCATTTTCCCGAAGCCGACAATCTGTTTGAAGGGAAAGAAGGAATAGGAAATACCGACAATAAAAACAGCCACAACGCCCAACAGAATCGGCGCAATGAAACGCGTCTTCTTTTTGGTCATATATGTTTTAAGCGGTTTGTAGTTATTGAAGATATGGAACAGCGCCAACACCAGAAACGACAAACTGAAAATGACGTGGAAGGCCGACAACCGCGCATTGTATTTCCAGATGTAACTCAACACGCCGGTCACGGCCATGCCGACAAACATAAACGCGATGAACAGCGACACTAAAGCTCTTGATTTCATACTAAATACTCCGAGTGAATTTACAGGACCGTAAAGGCATCAGCCTGCGGCAGGCGAGTTTTTTCAGACGCAGCCCCGGCCAATCCGTTCGAAATTAAAACCATATTTCACTCAATTCACCGGATTCCAGTTCGTAGGCGTAGCTCAAATAATAGTTGCGGTTGGGGGCGTTGTATTCCCGCGCCGCCAAGGCACGCGAGTTCCCGGTCACCATCGGCCAGCCATTTAAGGTGGTCCGACAGTTCCAATGCCCAGTGGTACTCTTTCTTTTTCAAGATCCATTTCCCTGACGAATCCTTACTCAGGTCTTTTGAGGCGCTCAATAATTCCGGCTTCAAAAGTTGTCCTTCTTGGTCTCTCAGGCTTGTCCTCGTATCCAATAATAATAGAGCTGTAAACGACCATATTCTCGAAATCAAACACGAGAGTCAGGTAATCCTTAATATCGGTTTGGTGCCAATTTATGATGTACAAATCATTCCCGATTTTTCGGCAACGATACGGAATATCTTGTTTGCCAGTCCCCTTCCTGGGTCCTGTAAGCCATTCGTACTTTCCTTTTCCATCGTCAAATTCCATGTGCAGGGCTTTGCCGGATTGGTATTGGTAATTTAACGAGTAGCCATCCAACAAATGCAGCGGCTCACCAAACTTATATTTTGCACTGCCAGACGAATCTGCCTCTGCAGCCAGACCGGCTCCGGCACTCATACCTAAAACCAAATCAGCGCGAACATTCTTTTTTTCATGGGTTAATCCTCCATTGTTATACTTTGAACTGGAATGAACTTTTCAGGCGACCGGGACACGTGTCCCAAAGAATCGCTTTGAATCATTAAATCTCTAAAAAAGCGGATGTTTGCTGACCGATTTCGCACTGGCCCGCAGTTCCTGAGCGCAGGTGAGGTAATAGTTGCGGCCGGTGGCGGTGAGCAGGCTTTCGGCAAGCCCTTCGAGGGCCTGCGCTTTCATCAGCTTGGGTTCAGCAGCGGTGGGATCGAGCGCAATGAGTTGGTCGCAAAGCTGCGCGGCCCACTGATTGTCACCGTTTTCCAATGCCTGGAACGCGGCGGCTTCCAGCTTATCCTTACCTCCGGCCAGTGCGGCCATGCGCTCAGCCTCCCCTTTTACGGGAAGAGAAAAGAGCGTCGTGGGATTACCATCGAACCAGCCGAGGGTACCGGCAAAGATCGAACGCACCGCCCATTCGACGTTGCCGTAGTATTCCGTGAGATAATCCTTGTCGGCATATTCCGACGGCAGCTGCACATAGACAACCAGCTCGTCGGGCGTCATGCCCTGGTTCATCCCTTCAATGGTTTTATTGAAGACAAAGCGGATGGCGTCGCGGTAGTTGGTAAGCATTTCGTTGACGAGTTCTTTTCCGATCACGGGACGCGTGTGACCCGGAACAACGGCAACGGGATTTTCCTGCAGCATCTGATCAACGGCATTGGCCCACGACTGCACATCGCGATATTCAGAACCCCGGATCGCATAGAGGTTCGGCCAGGATTTATAAAAGTTGTCACCCGAAAACAGCACGCGCTGCGCGGGATACCAGACATACAGCGCGTCTTTGGTTTCGCCGTTGAACGCAACCAGATCCAACTGAACACCGGCCACTTCAATCGTCTGGCGGGCTTCCGTCAGGTGATGGTTCGGTTTCAGCGATTCATCCGCACTGAACACCGCCCCGCCGCGTTTGGGATAGTAAGCCTGCGCCACGCCGTTGTTGATCCGCTTTTCCGGCGGGAGCAAGAAGCCGCCCTGCCGTGCGCCGCGCTTTTTGTTGATCGTCAGCCCGGCGTGTTCAAACGCATGGTTTTCATCGCCGAGATTATCGCGCGCCCAGATTTCGGGCGTTCCTTCCGCCGCAAATACAGGAACCCCGCCGGTATGGTCGCCGTGTCCGTGGGTCAGAATAATCGCCTTGATGGGCAGATCGGTAATTTTGCGCATATCCGTCAAAATACGTTTGGCGGATATCGTATCCAGACCGGTATCAACAATAACGAGGCCGTCATCGCCAATAATCATCGAGACCGGCTGCACCGAGTAGCCGGTAAACGTGTATACGTTGTCCGCCACCTGCACAACATCCTGACGGAATTCCGTTGAGCGCGCTTTGAGCAGTGCCGTTTCGGGGGTTTCTGCAAAAGCCGTGGCAGTGATGGCGACGGCGAGAAATGATTTCATCAATGTGTTCATGGTAGGTCTCCTTCCTTTGTCTAATTAGAATAGCGGGTGTTTGCTGACACTATCATTGAGCTTGGCCATTTGCGAATAGGTCCAGTGCTCGGCGATTTTTCCGTTATCATCAAAACGGAAGAGATGAGTCACCACCAAACGGGCCGGTGAGCCGTCGTCATGCGCCTTGATCTCTTTATGCGTTTGCAGGTAAACCAGATCGCCGTCGGCCGCCACATTCTTGAATTCGATTTGCGATTGCGGCCGATCTTTCCACAGCGGATTGGTTTCAAGCGCTTCCACCAGTGCGTCATATCCATCGCCGATCCGCGGATCGTGCTGAATATATTCGCCCGTATATTTCCGCGCAGTTTCATAATCACGGTCCACCAGAATCAGCTGAAAGAAATCGAGCGCTGCCGCTTTGTTGACTGCGGCCTGATTTACGGAAGCCGGCGGATACAGCTTTGCGGCAATGCCCTTCAGGTCTTCTTCGCCTTTGCAGTTCGAATACGCGGCATTCATCTGAGCAATGAAATCGTCGGCGTTCCCGGAATGGGCGGCGATCCGTCGCATGGTTTCCAAATATTGGATCTGGAAGCTCAGATCTTCCGCGCCGGCTTTTCCGTAACCATGTGAACCGAGCAACAGGGTGTAGCCCGCAGCCTTGGCTTTCAGGGCATCAATCAGCGCACCGTCGATCGCCGCACGACTGTTGATCTGGTTTTTAGAGGCGTGGAAGCCTTTGGCCGGCGCAAAGTGCTGGTAGTACACGCTATCGCCGATGGCAATGTTCACGCCCGGCATACCCGGCACGGAGGTCGGTTCCAGCGTATAGGTCACACCATCGACAACGAAGGTTGTGGAGGCATCGATCTGCTCGTCAAACTCCACCACGTCCGTATCCATTGCCCCGCCGAATGCCTTGTCGAAAAAGCCGAGCATCCCTTTCGCCTTGTCCGACTTCATAAATTCCGCCATCGGCTTGGTGATCACTTTTTGTTCATTCGGATACACCTTGAGTCCGGCGGCGTGGAAAGACACCAGTACGCGATCAATCGGTTTACCGAGCTTATCGGTATACGCCGTAAACTCTTCCACTTTGCCTTTGAAGGCCTGCGGTTCGATGACGACCAGGCTGTTCTCCCCTTCCACGATGAACGATACATCCGCCATCGCATCAAAAGACGCATAGGTGTGCAGCGTGAAGTGATCAAACGTATCCGTTGAAAATACCGCCTCCGGTGCCGCGAGCGCGGTTATTGCCGTCAGGCCTGTTGCAATTGCTGTGATTAATTTTTTCATTTTGACTTCTCCTTTAGCTGCTTATTTCCAGGCATTGGAATTCTTCGCGGCGAACGATTCAAATGAGATCGGGGCGTTTCCGGTCACCGCCTCCACATCATTGGTCAGCGCTTCCGTCCATCCGTTGCGTACCGCCTGATAGAGCCCGGCCATATACTGCACCGCGCCTTCGGGCATGCCGTTATCCCGCGCACCCTGCAGCATCGCTCCTTCCGGAATCGCATGGTAGGCAATGGTCTTGCCTGCCGCTTTACTGATCAGCGCCGCCGCTTCTGTGCGATCAAGCGCCTGCGGGCCGGTCAGATTAAACGCTTTACCGATGAGTCCCTCCGAAAAGGAAACCGCCGCAACCGCCGCAATATCATGAACTGAAATGAAGCTCGTTTTGACGTCATCCGCCGCAAGGAAAAAGGCGTCCGCGTGGGCAATCATCGGGGCAATGAAGCCCTTCGAAAAGTTTTCCATGAAAAAGTTGGGGCGTAGAATCGTGTACGGGAGATCGGAAGCCATCAGAATTTTTTCCACCTTCCGCAACGGCGCTTCTTCGTTGGCATCCACACCCAGCGCAGAGTTCAGCACCACCTGTTGAATGCCTGCGGCTTTCGCGGCATCAATAAACGGCTTCATGATTTCCGGCGCGGCGGCTTCCATAGACGGGGCCTGAAGAAAAACGCCTTGAACGCCATCGAGTGCGGGAGCAAACGTCGCCGCATCCAGATAGTCGAACCGAACGCGTTCCGTTCCGGCATCCAGCTGCTCCGGATTACGAGCGCCCGCTTTGACGTCGATGTTTTTTGCCTTCAGTGCTTCAACCACCGCTCCGCCGAGATTTCCAGTTGCTCCAATAACGAATACCTTCATGATCTGTCTCCTGTTCGTTTAAGTTGGCAATACCTTGCCTGCAGACACGAAAGGTCGATAGGTAGCTATCGGTTGAAAAATGGTAAATATCGAACGCGGAGGGGCGACGGCAGCATGACTGGAGGGACAATGTCCTCATTGTCAGCCCTTTGAAGAGATGCTTCCGGACAGCGAGGACGCTATCCCTCCAAATTACAACGAACCCGCGAACTGCTTTTTAAACTGGGCGGGAGTGATGGACGCGTGCTTTTTGAAATATTTCACAAAATTCGTGGGTTCGTCAAAACCTAGATTGTCGGAGAGCTCTTCCACGTGGATTCCTTCAATCGCCAGCCGACGTTTGGCTTCGAGCACCGTATACGAATCGATGACCTGCTTGGCCGTTTTTCCGCAAATCGATTTGCAGCGTTCGTTCAGCGTTTTATAGGTGGTATGCATCATTTCGGCATAGGCCGCCGCTTCACGCGTTTCGGTAAAATGCTCTTCAATCTGCCTAATAAATGTCCTGAAATCTTGAATACGATGCTCGTCAAACTTTCGCGTAAGCTCATCCGGTCGCTCCCCGAACGTTTTGAAGCACAGCGCGGCAAACAGGAGCCGAACCAATGCTGATTCCTGAGCAGATCCCAATGCCAGATGAATTTCATTAATCAACACCTCACAGCTCTGTGCCTGCTGCTGCTGCGTCGAAATGACCGGCACGGCCGTTGCATCAATATGATGCGGCGCAAAAAACGGAAGCCGGATTTCCGTGCGCAACTGATCGATGAACCGGGGCGTAATCAGCAGCATTTTTCCCAACGGTCGCTGATCGAAATCGAACGCCTGCACCTGATTCCGGTTCACATAAATGATGGACCCGGGCTGAACCGGATATTCATGAAAATCCACGAAATGAATTCCGGTCCCTTGCGTAATCAGAATCAGATTATTGAAATGCACGCGATGCGGCTTCGACGGATCATGATTCTTAAACGGGAACCGTTTATAAAACGAATCCAGCTCGATGTATTCAATGCCGGTATCGCCACGCTTCTGCGCGTTATATTTCACATCTGGAATCATATTCAACTCAACCGAAAACGCCGTGCTCCATGCGCCCGCCTCTCTATATTTTTCCACGGGTTGGAACATTTTGTACATGAAAGTTCCAATGCTTGGAAGCCTGTCCCCCGGTTTTCCAGACCTTGGAAAAGAGCGAAATCCAAAATGTTTGAATGTTCAAAATACGAGGGTAAATCGGGCCGAGGTCCTCATGACTCGTCGCCTTCCAGCAGGATTCCATCTTTGGCATTTAATGGGGAAACCACTTTTTTACCGGTTTTTGCTTCCAGTTCCAGCCGGGCGTTTCGGGCCACTTCCCCGCCTTGTTGTGCAACCTGCTTATGCTTCCGAAACGTGTCGGGATCGGTTACTTCGGAAATTTCCTTGGTGGAGATTCGGCCAGCATGTTCAGCACGAGCTCTTTGTTGGTCATGTTGTCGCGCAGGTTTTCTTTTTTCAGCCCTTTGTGGGTTTTATATTCCTTCGCGGTTTTATCCGCCCAGGTTTTGTAAATGATGTCGGTCAGCGCGGCAAATTGAACGCCCTCCTCCAGTCCGTGCTTTTTCCACTCGTCGGTGAGTTCTTTGCGAATCTCAATGGACTTCAAGCGCTGGTTGATCCAGCTGTCCGAGTAGCCGAGGCGTTTATAGTCGCGCATCGCCTGTTCAATGGAGCGTTCCGGATCCTGAATCTGGTCGATACGTTCGCTGGCCACCTGCGCCATCCACTGTTTGAACGGTTCCGCTTTCGGAGAAGGGATCGACTGAATCAGGCGGAAAAGCTGTTCGGTATCCGCGCAATCCGTACGCCGCATTTTGCCATCAGCCGCCTGCATTTTGAAAGCGTGACAATCCGTCACGGTTTGATTTCCTTCTTTCTTCAACCGTTCTTTTAGCTTTCGCCAATACGCTGCCGGGTTCACGCTGTCCGTCAATACCCCCACCACATCCACAATGGAAAAATACCACGTTTCCGCCTCGTCATCCCAAAGCGAGCGAATAGTACGCTCGTCAAAAACCTTGATGGCTTCTTTTTTGGTCATCGCCATTCTCCGTTGAATTCAGCCCGTAAACTCTTCCAATGATTGGAAGAAATTTATACCCGAAAGTTCCAGAGCTTGGAAGCTCGCCTCCCCATTTTTCCAGACCTTGGAAAAGGGCTGTGTGACGGGACAGGCGAGACGCCCGCGATACATTTACCGCATCGCAAGCTCTCTGCTCTTACTCGGGCTCAGGATTGCAGTGCCACGTCGCCGGCGCTGTAGACCATGATGACATCACCGGGGAGATCGATGGTCCGGCAAAGAGACGCGGGCAGTGTTCCTTCGGGCCCCTCTTCGGCGGGATCGAATCCGGCGAACAGCAGACCTGAACCATCGGCTACCTCCCGCACGGCGGCAAGCGGGTCGGCCGTTGGCAGAATCACAACCTCTGCTTCGATGCGCGCGACAGATAGAATGAGCTGCATTTTTTTCGTGGCGCTTTCAGCGTCGTCCTGCAGACCGACCGGTCGCAACAGACGCAGGGGCCGGTCGCGCCACTCGTGATTCCTCTTCAACAGATAAGCGAGCATCAGCATCAGCGAGCCCTCTTTCGGATTATTCCACCAAACATCTATCGGCCCCGAGGGCACATGGTCGTCCAGACGCTCTTCCTCGCAGGAAACAATAATAATGCTCCGTTGCATTTTGCGGGCAACCAGGAGTGCTTCCGAGAAAAACGGGATCTTTTCCGGATCTTCGCTCCAGCCGAGCAATAGCGTATTGGGGCGGAGTCCGCCAACCCCATGGCATTGCAACATCGCTTTAACCGCCGCATTGATATCGTCTTCAACCACAACCACGGGAAACGCAGAAAACTCCTCGGCCTGAATAAATTTACGCAGGCGCTCTTCGGCGATCCGCCGTCGCTCAAAATAATTATCGAGATCGCCCTCAATCACCTGACCCAGCGAAACCATGCCCAGATTGGCCGAAAGCCAGCAGGCATATTCAGCAAGATGCACACGGCTCCACGCTCCGCCGCTAAGCGCCAAAATGGAGGGACGCCAGTTTTTCGGATGATAGCGCTCCTGTTCCAGCTTGAGCAGGGCCTTGCGGGCACGTTGGTAGGCCAGGCCGCTGTCGAGATCGCCCCACTGCACAATAATCTTGGCGCGCTTAATCAGTACATAAAGTCCCGCCGCCAGCACAATCGCCACGCAGGCCCAGACGGCATTGATCAGAAACATGATGCCGAGACAACCGAGTGCACCCAGTAGCGCGGCGGACCAGTGGTTAAAACGGAAGGTCGGACGGAAACTCGGATTCTGCGTAATGCCCTCATAGAAACAGGCCAGATTAACCGTGCCGTAGGTCAGCAGGAAAAACATGGTGATGATCGGCGCAATCGTATTCAGATCGCCCGCAAGAATACCGACCTGAGAAATCAGAAAGGTCAGAATCACCGCCCGACGCGGCTCCGCGGAGGCCCCGCTGCCATGCGCGAACCACTTGAGTTTCTTGAATATATTATCGCGCGCAAAGGCCTGAAGAATACGCGGTGCCCCCATCATGCTGCCCAGCGCCGAGGACAGCGTCGCACTGATAACGCCGGCATAGATCAGTGCCCCAAGCCACGCTTTGTCTTTCATCACAAAACCATCGCCCAACAGTTCCGAACGCGACGAGCTGGCGGCCAACAATACGGCAACACCGGCATAGATCAGCGCCGAAACTGCGATCGATGCAAATGTGCCGACCGGAATAGATTTTGCAGGATTCTTCAGATCGCCCGACATATTGACACCGGCCATGATGCCCGTGACGGCCGGGAAGAACAGCGCAAATACGGTGAAGAAGGAAAACTCCGGCGTCCAGTGCGTCGTGAGATTGGCCTGCAGCAGTTCCGGGGAAAAATTCATCCAGGCCCCAACGGCAAACGATACGATCGAGAGCAGCAGCACGGCAAGAATTCCGTATTGCAACCGGATCGTCCAGCCGGCACCGATGTAGACACAGATAAAGACCACCAGATTTGTAATCGAGCCCACCGCCCGCATCGACAGCCCCAGATCGGGAAAGGCCGAAAAGAGGGCTTCCGAAAAACCAATCACATACATCGTGACCGCCACGGCCTGGGCTATATAGAAAAAGATGGCAATCACCCCTCCGAACTCCACGCCGAGACTGCGACTGATCAGAAAGTATGCTCCGCCCCCTTTCACCCGCATATTGGTTGAAACCGACGATAGCGACAGGCCGGTGAGCACCGTGATGATCTTGGCCGCCAGCAGAATCACGAGCGCGCCCCATAGCCCTGCATAGCCCACGACGTTGGCATAGCGAAGGAACATGATCACACCGAGAATCGTCAACAGACTCGGCGTAAAAACCCCGCCGAACGTTCCGAATTTTGTCGGCGTAGAAGACGGGGCGGACGGTTTTTCTTTTTTCATAAGATGCCTATCAGCAGGTCTGACTTCAGTTTTGTTGACCGCGTTCGATGCGGCGGTGGGCATCCATCAGTTCACCGGGATTGGTTTGGGCGGCCAGCAGGGAAAGTTCGCCGCAGAGGACCTGCGCCGCACAGAGGCAGGCGAGGCGTTTGGAATTTTCGCCGGGCTCGCGGTCTTCCGTCAGCCCCATGCGCTGCATATTTTCCAATACAAAATCGAGCCCCTTTCCATTGCCGACCGTGCCCATAATCAGATTCGGTAGCGTGACGGAAAAGTAAAGATCCCCTTCCCGCTCTTCGCAAATGGTGAATCCCTGCGAGCCTTCCACAATGTTGGCGGCGTCCTGCCCCATGGCGAGATAGAAACCAAGCAGCATGTTGGCAAAATGGGCGTTGGCGCTGCGCGCCCCGCCGGCCAGCAAGGTGCCGATCAGATTTTTACGAATGTTGAGTTGCACCACCTTCTCGGGCGTCGTCTTCAAATAGCGCCGACAGATTTTTGCGGGAATGGTCAGTTCAGCCACAACGTATTTTCCGCGGCCGAGGATGCCGTTCACGGCCGTCGCCTTTTTGTCGGAGCAATAGTTGCCGGAGATCGAGCCGTATTTCAGGTTCGGGTAAGTTTCGAGAATATGGTTCATCAGCGCTTCGGCCGCCTGCGTGCACATATTATGGCCGGAGGCATCGCCCGTCGTGAATTCAAAACGGATAAAGAGCAGGTTCGCGGCGATCTGGGAATTAATATTGATGAGCCGGGCAAACCGGCTGGTTCCCTCCACCACCTTTCCAAGGGTTGGAAAATCGGCTTTGATTTTTTCCAATGATTGGAAAGCCTCCGTGGCATCGGGCGCTTCAAAGAGAACCGAACGGGTCATCCGGTCGTCGATGACCGTGCATTTAATCCCGTCCTCGCACTTCGTCGAAACGCGGGCCCCGCGATTCACCGACGGCCAAAGCGGCGTTTCATAGGTCGCCAGCGGCACCTCAAAATCGCCGTCGATCGTATTACCCGAAACTTTCAGCGGGCCGACAAACTGCATGGGGATCTGCACAAATTCACTCATAGTCTCGTTCCTTGAAAAAATAGAATCTATGTACGACACCTCACCGTGTCAAATATCCTCTTCATGATCAGCCCTCCACTTACACTGGCTTTCCTTTGAACCGGACCACGAAACACCTTTCAGGTTCCGCTCTTCTTTAACATTTTCCAGAGGAAGCCATACACGAAAAACACATCCGTGCGGGCTGGCCGGTTTCAGCACCACGCCGCCTCCATGTAATTCCACAAAGGCTTTTACAAGGCTGAGTCCGAGCCCATTGCCCGGAATGGTACGGCTGTCCCCGCCCCGGTTAAAGCGTTCAAAAACTGATGCCTGATCCGACAGAGGTATGCCCGGCCCGTTGTCCACCACTTCGAATCCAGCCTGATTTTCATTCTGGTAAAGACGGACCTCCACCCGGCTTCCGGGCGGGGTGAACTTGATGGCATTATCCAGCAGATTGGAGATCATGCGCTGAATTTTACTCCGCTCCGCTTCCACGAAAACCGACGCTCCCGAAAACGTGTGCTCCAGTGTTATTTGTTTCTCTGAGGCAAACGCAGAAAATATCTCGATTGATTTTTCCAGTTCGGCGCCCAAATCAATCGCTTCCCGGTGCAATTCCATCACGCCGGTTTCTGCGCGGGCCATATCCAGAATATCACTCACCAACGGCGTCAGTTGATCGCATTCCGCAATCACCATTCCGGAAATTTCAGCGCGTTCTTCCTCGGAAGCCGTATTCCAATCCATGGTTTCGACCAACCCCCGTATGCGTGTGATCGGGGTGCGAATGTCGTGGGCAATATTCGCGGTAATCTCCCGCAGTTCCCGCACGAGTTTTTCGATCCGCGAAGCCATTCCATTAAAGGATTGGCACAACTCTTCCACTTCGGCGCCTGCCCTGCGACTCTGCACCCGCTGCTGCAGATGCCCGGCATCGAACACACGGGCGGCTTCAGCAACGCGTTTCACCCCTTCCATCGCATGCCGCGAAAGGAGCAATCCCGCAATAAAACTGAACGGCAAAAAGACCACCAGCAAACTCAACAAAAAGATTCCCCAGCGTCGGAGCTCCTGTATTCCTTCAGAAAAGTCATCCGAGACACACAACATATTTCCATCGTACATTTTTTGAGCAATGAAAATCTTTTTCATAAATCCAAACGAACGAACTTCTGATTTTATTTCGGGCCCTTGTTGCAGGAACATGGCCCGATCCACAGGCATCGAGCCCTCTGCAGTACCTCCTATAATTTCCCCCGCAGGGTCCAGCAATAGCAAACTGATTCCCGAGGCTGAGGCATCGTGAAACGGATTGACGAGAGAAGCTTCCAATGCCTGGAAGATTTCTTCGACCGATTCCGAATGGGCAACCCACATTTGGCCTCCTTCCGAGATAAGGATTTCCAGCCGTTCTTTTCCGGTGGATGCAATCACTTCATAGCCCAGTCCATCGTGCTGACTCTCCCTTTCGATTAGAGCAATTTTGGCCTCGGGGAAATTACGATGGAATGAGGCCTGAAGCTCTGGCGGCCATTGACTTATCGTGATCTTTTCCAGTTCATTCTCCAGGGTGCTTCCAACATATTTATCCGTTAGAAACACCAGGGTCCGATCCAACTGAACGAATGCATCAGTACGGAGTTCTTGATGCACCAGGAACAAACTAATGCCAAAGGTAACCGCAAGCAGCATCAGCGTGAGCCCCATGCTGTAGAGTACGGTTCGGAATCGAAAGGACCGCTTTTTTCTATTCCTTGATGGTGAGCGCATAGCCTGCCCCCCTTATCGTATGAATCAGTTTAGGCTCGTAGGCCCGATCGATTTTTTCCCTCAGCTGACAAATCCGTGCTTCCACCACATTGGTCTGCGAGCCCGCATTATACTGCCAGACCTGCTGAAGGATCGTATCCTTCGAAACCACACGGTCCACCTGCCGCATGAGATAGACCAACAGCATATATTCCAAAGGTTGGAGAAAAATTTCATCGTCATCCCGAAAGACCTTGTTCCGCAGAATATCCACGCGCAAGTTGGCCACACAGAGTTCCGCTGGCGGATGCTGATCGTAGCGGCGTAGACGCGCTTCAACCCGAGCCAGCAGTTCCGCAAAAGAAAACGGTTTCACCAGATAATCATCAGCCCCGGCCTGCAACCCCAGCACACGATCCTCAACATCACTTTTAGCACTCAGAATTAGAATCGGCGTATTCCGCCGGGCATCCCTAAACAGCTGAATGATCTGCAATCCATCCAGCCCGGGCAGCATGAGATCGACAATGAGTAACGAGTGATTTCCGCTAAGTGCCGCTTTCAGCCCATCGTCGCCGCGAAGAGCATGCTCAACGGTGTAGCCTGCCTGCCGTAACCCCTTGAGCACAAACAAGGCAATTTTTTGATCATCTTCTATCAGCAATATATCCACGGACCGGCCTCCCTCTCGACAGGCATAGTATATACATGTGGTTCCCTGACCAGAGCAATCCACTGAACATGACGAAATGGTTAAGTTCCGGACATTGCTCCTCCGGATTCCCCGACGCTACGTTGCCTCTCATCACAACAAGGCCACGACGCCTGTGGAGAAAAACCATGAAAAAGCGTACCAACATTTTAATCATTCGCCTGCGGTCCATCGGGGATATCGTCCTCACTTTACCAGCCGTTCATGCCGTACGGGAACACTATCCCGACGCCCATATCACATACCTCACCCGCAGCTCAAACTCTGCCCTGCTCGAAGGCTTCAAAGATGTCGATGAGGTGCTCACGCTCGATCAGAACGCAATCAAAAATCCACTGCGTGCTTTGCCGGAACTATTCCGGCTCATTTACCGCCTCCGTGCAGGAAAATTTTCATTGGTGGTCGATTTGCAGGGCTATGGAGAAACGGCCTGGTTTTCATGGATTACCGGAGCATCCAAACGATGGAGCACCATTTACAGCCGAGGCCGAAAATGGGCATACACCCAAAGCATCCCGCGGAATACAAACCTTCATCCCATCGAGCGGGATCTATCCTTACTGCGAACCTGCGGACTGCAAATCCCGGAATCTGAAAATCAGTTTTTCACCCCTGACTATGCCATCAAGCAAGCCAGAGAATTGTTCAAAAAATTTAATCTGGACCCTGAAAAGCCCAGTTTATATATCCAGCCCTTCACCAGTAATACGGAAAAAAACTGGCCCTTCTCAAAATATCTGACAATCGCGGAATCCTGGCGGGACCAAGGCATTCAGGTCCTGTTCGGCGGCGGGCCGAATGATGCCTCGCATTTAGAGCCGGCCCGGGAAAAAGGTTTCCCCGTGTTCACGAACACCCCCCTGCTGGTCTCCGCCGGGCTGATGCACTTATCGTCGCTCGTGCTCGGAGGAGATACCGGCATGATTCACCTCGCGTTGGCTCAGAAAAAACGAGTCGTGATGCTTATTAATAATTGTTATCCCGGGCAGGCCAATTTGTATCAACACGAAGATTGGGTCATCCAGACCGCCGACTCCGACCGCTTTGAACAACTGTCCTTCGAAACCGTAAATGCAAAATGCCACGAGCTGTTTTACTCGCCCGATGAACGCGTTCATAGCTCCGTTCCCGCCCCGCGCTCGTTCTCACAATCCTTCGCGCGAAGAAACAGCGGCGTCAGTACGCTCGCAGAACAGCTGGTTTCATAACGCATATCCGAAGATGACCAAATGGTCATCTTTATGCCGTTGGAAAGAAAACCTCCGGGGAGCACGTTCCAATCTATGCAGATCAAACGGTTCACAAAAAAATATGCAGGCGCCGGACTTCTCCTCCTGTTCTCTATCATTTACCTGCTTCCGCTCAACCTGCGTCAACTGAGTATTCCCGATGAAATGCGCTACGGCGAGATTGCCCGCGAAATGCTGGCCACGGGCGATTTCATCACCCCCCGGCTCAACGATTTGCGCTATTTTGAAAAGCCCGCCGGCGGGCATATCCTGAATGCCGCCGCCATGGCCGTTTTCGGCAAAACCAATTTCGGGGTACGTTTTATGTCGGCCTTTGCCACCGGCCTCGGTGCACTGGCGCTGTTGCTACTCCTGAAAAAAGAGCGCGATTCAGAAACGGCCGTCCTCGCGGCTTTTATTCTGCTGACCTGCATCATGGTGATGGGGCTCGGCACCTTCAGCCTGCTCGATGCCATGGTCACCGGCTTCATTACCTTAACCCTCTGTTGCCTCTACCCGGCCACCCTTACCACCGGGAGGAAGCAAATCGGATGGCTGGCGCTGGCGGGCGTTTTTGCCGGCGGCGCTTTTCTGGTTAAAGGATTTGTGGCGCTGGCCGTACCGGTCATTGTGATTGCCCCCTATCTGCTGATCCGGAAAGAATGGATACGGCTGTTCACCCTCCCCTGGATTCCGTTGGTTGCCGCGTTGCTGATTGCGCTGCCCTGGTGCATTGCCGTGCACCTGCGCGAGCCGGACTACTGGCACTATTTTTTCTGGGAGGAACACATCAATCGCTTTTTCTCCTCGGCGGATGCACAGCACAAAAATCCGTTCTGGTATTATATTCCCGTTTTTAGTGGCGGCGCCATGCCCTGGATTCTGATGGCTCCGTTTCCAATGGTTGGAATGCTGAAAAAACGCATCAAAGAACCGCTCATTCAATTCGGTCTATGCTGGCTGATCGTGCCGTTCCTTTTCTTTTCGGTCTCATCCGGAAAACTGGCCACCTACATCCTGCCCTGCTTCGTTCCGTTTGCATTGTTGCTCGCGATGGCCCTCAAAGATTTCATGGACGAAAAACGCGCAATTCGCCCCATCCAAATCGGCCTGATTATATTCACCGCCGTCATTGCCATCGGCGTAGTGGCCCTTCCAATCGTTGGAATATTGGAAGACCTTCAGAAACTCCCGTTGATGGATGATCAATTCTGGCTCAAGTTTACAATGCTCCTGATTTCGGTGATTGTTGCCCTTGGCCTGATGATCTCCGCCCTTCGAACGAAACTCATCGAGAAAAAAATCATTCTGCTGGGCTGCTCCGTTGCTTTGGTCTTTTCCGCAGGATCGGCCTGTCTTCCAGCAGAAGTTTCTTCATCCCTCAGCATTCAGAAACATCTGGAATCGCAACGGGACTGGGTGGAAGACGATACGATCATTATCGGCGACCCCAAGACGGTTCATGCGCTATGTTATGTGTATCAGCACGCAAATATTTATCTCACCCGCGGCTCCGGCGAACTGACCTATGGCATTACTTATCCGGATTCCAAGCACCGGTATCTGGATAGCGATCAAATCAGCACCCTGATTGCTGAGCGCGGAGACAAACGGGTCATCCTGGCGATCCGGGCCAAACCGGACGACGCCTTTCGAACTGACTATCTCAAACCCGATTACCAGCAGCAGTGGCTGAAGATCTGGTTTGCCGTTTATGAACCCCTTCAAGCAGCGAACCCCGCGGAGTAAATTGATGAGAACGACCTTTCTTCCTTTTTCCAGCCCATCCATTTCCGAAGAGGAAATTGCCGCCGTTGGCGATGTCCTGCGCTCCGGCTGGATTACCACCGGCCCCAACTGCGGAGCCTTCGAAACGGAATTCGCCGCCTATTGCGGTGCCGCGGACGCCATCGCCGTTTCCTCAGCCACCGGCGGAATGCACTGCGTTCTCCAGGCCTTGGAAATCGGCCCCGGCGATGAAGTGATCACCCCTTCCATGACCTGGGTTTCCACCGCAAACCTGATCTGCCTGTTGGGTGCCACACCCATTTTTGCGGACGTCGACCGCGAAACGCTCATGGTTACCCGCGAAACGATCGAGCCGTTGATTACTGAAAAAACCAAGGCCTTCATTCCGGTGCATTATGCCGGCGCGGCCGCTGATATGGATCCGATTCGTGCGCTGGCCGCCGAACGGAATATTGCGCTCATCGAAGATGCGGCCCATGCCGCCGGAACGGAATACAAAGGCGAGCGCATTGGTAAAAAAGGCACCTGCATTTTTTCCTTCCACCCGATTAAAAATATGACCACCGGCGAAGGGGGCATGGTTTGCTCCGACGATCCCGAACTGCTGGCCCGCGTTAAATCGCTCAAGTTTCACGGGCTCGGCGTGGATGCCTTCGATCGCCAGACACAGGGACGCACTCCGCAGGCGCAAGTGATTCATCCGGGCTACAAATACAACCTCACCGACATTTCCGCCGTGCTCGGCCGCGGTCAGCTGGCCCGGCTGAACGGCTTCAACCAACGGCGCGCGGAGCTCGCCATGCTCTACCGGGAAAAGCTGGCCGACACCCCCGAGGTGCTGCCGCTCGGCATCCCGGATTACCAACACCTGCACGCATGGCACCTGTTCATCGTCCGTCTCGACATCTACAAGGCCGGAATGGAACGCGATGCCTTCATGGCCGCGCTCAAGGAGCAGAACATTGGAACCGGCCTGCACTTCCGCGCCGTCCACTTGCAGAAATACTACACTGAAACCTTCGGGTGCCACCCCGGTATACTGCCGGAAACGGAATGGAATTCCGACCGCATCTGTTCCCTGCCGCTCTGTCCGTCTATGCAGGACTCGGATGTGGATGACGTCGTGGCTGCCATCAAAACCGTACTGAAAAAAGGCTGACCCATGAAAGCATCCATCGTCATCCCCGTCTACAACGAGCAGGAAAACCTGCCCGAACTGATCCGCCGCACCATCATCGCGTGCGACGACATGTATATTCCCTATGAAATCATTCTGGTCGATGACGGAAGCCGCGATGACTCCGCCCTGATGATTAGCGAAGCCGCCGAAACATTCGGAGGCAAAGTGGTGGGCGTGCTGCTCAACCGCAACTATGGCCAGCATGCCGCCGTCATGGCCGGCTTCGCCCAGGCCCAGGGAGAGTTGATCATCACCCTGGATGCCGACCTGCAGAATCCGCCGGAAGAAATCCCCAACGTCGTCAAAAAGATGCTGGAAGGCTACGATGTGGTCGGTACCGTCCGGCAAAAACGGCAGGACTCCTTTTTTCGCACCCTCCCGTCCCGCATGGTTAATCGGGTGGTGCAGAAAACCACCGGCGTGCTGATGCACGACTACGGATGCATGCTTCGCGGCTACACCCGTGAAATCGTGGAAACCATGCTCCAGTGCCGCGAACGCAGCACCTTTATTCCGGTGTTGGCCAATACCTTTGCCCACACCGTCACCGAGATTCCGGTTGGGCATAATGAACGCATGGACGGTAATTCGAAATACAGCTTCTGGAAACTGATCAATCTTCAATTCGATCTGCTGACGAGCATCACCACCTTTCCATTGCGTGTGCTGAGTGTCATCGGCGGAATCATTTCGGCCTTCGGGATTGGACTGGGATTGTTGCTTCTGGTGCTGCGCCTCATCCATGGCCCCGCCTGGGCGGCAGAAGGTGTATTCACCCTCTTTGCCATCCTTTTCGTTTTTGTCGGCGCACAGTTCATTGGACTCGGCCTGCTCGGCGAATACATCGGCCGCATCTACCACGATGTCCGCGACCGGCCCCGCTATTTTGTCCGCACCGTTGTCAACCCTCTTAATAGGAGAACACCATGAAAACTGTTGTACTGGCTTACCATTCAATCGGGTGCGTAGGCATCGAAGCCCTACTGGCCAACGGCTATGAGATTTCCGCCATTTTTACGCATACCGACAACCCTGTGGAAAACATCTGGTTCGACTCTGTTACAGAACTGGCAGCCGTAAATGGCATCCCGGTTTATGCGCCGGAAGACATAAACCATGCCGTCTGGGAAAAGCGTATTCGCGCCATCGAGCCCGACATCATATTTTCGTTCTACTATCGCAACATGGTCAAAGCTCCAATCCTTGGAATTCCAAAGCACGGATGCATCAACCTGCACGGCTCTCTGTTGCCGGCCTACCGCGGCCGCTGCCCGGTCAACTGGGCAATCGTCAACGGCGAAACCGAAACCGGCGTCACCCTCCACTACATGACCCCGAAAGCCGACGATGGCGATATCATCGCGCAGCGTGAAATTGAAGTTTCCTACGAAGACTCGGCAAAATCGCTGTTCAAGAAAACGATTGCTGAAGCCAAAACGTTGTTAGCCGAAACCCTGCCGCTGATCAAAAACGGCACCGCACCGCGCACTGCGCAGGATGCAGCCAAAGCCTCCTATTATGGTGGACGCAAACCGGCCGATGGCGAAATTGACTGGAACCAGGATGCAGAAACCATTCGTAATCTGATCCGCGCAGTGACCAAGCCCTATCCCGGCGCATTCACCTTTATTGGCGATCGCAAATGTCTGATCTGGCAGGTTTCCACCGATGCCGTCAAATCGGACAAAGCACAGGGCACCATTCTTTCCATTACACCGCTCACTGTAGCCTGCGGCTCCGGCAGTGTGATTATTGAATCCGCCCAGCTCGAAGCCGGCGTTATGTGCTCCGGAGCTCAGTTTGCACAGGATGCGCTCCTGCAGTCCAACATGAAGTTCGGCCCGAATCTGTCCGCTAAATTCGAAGCCGATCGCAAAAAGAGCATTCTGATTCTTGGCGTGAATGGCTTCATCGGCAGTCACATCAGCGATAAATTATGTGCCAGTGGAAAATATGAAGTCTACGGACTCGACCTGCGCAACACCTACATCGAACATCTGATGGATCATCCGAACTTTCACTTCCGTGAAGGCGACGTGACGATCCACAACGAATGGATTGAATACCACATCCGCAAGTGCGACATCGTCCTTCCGCTCGTCGCCATCGCCACGCCGATCGAATACACCCGCAATCCGCTCAAGGTGTTCGAACTCGACTTCGAGGAAAACCTGCGCATCGTCCGCAGCTGCGTGAAATACAAGAAACGCATCCTCTTCCCCTCCACCTCGGAAGTCTACGGCATGTGCCCGGATGAAAACTTCGACGAAGAATCCTCCCCACTCGTCACCGGACCGATCAAAAACCAGCGCTGGATTTATTCCTGCGCCAAACAGATGCTCGACCGCGTCATCTGGGCCTACGGCTCCCGCGGCGAACTGCAGTTCACGCTGTTCCGTCCGTTCAACTGGATCGGCCCGCGCCTGGATTCGCTCAAGTCTGCGCGTGTAGGCTCCTCCCGCGCCATCACCCAGCTGATTCTGAACCTCTGTCAGGGCTCGCCTATTCAATTGGTCGACGGCGGCGAACAGAAGCGCGCCTTCGTGGATTATGAAGATGCGATCGAAGCGCTCTACCGAATCATCGAAAATAAAGATAACCTGTGCGACAGCCAGATCATCAATATCGGCTATCCCGAAAATGAAGCCAGTGTTCGAGAACTGGCCGACATGCTGGTTAAACGGTTTGATGCGCATCCGCTTCGCGACAAGTTTCCGCCGTTCGCCGGCTGCGTTGAAGTTGAAAGCGGCACGTTCTACGGCAAGGGCTATCAGGATATGCAGCGCCGGGTTCCGAGCATTAAGAATGCGAAGAAATATATCGACTGGGAACCGGGCATCTCGTTCGAGGAATCCATCGATAAGACGCTCGATTTCTTCCTGCAGCAGGCGGTTGATTCCAACCTCTTCGCCGACGAAGGCGAACTTTGAAAGATGAGGGATGAACTATGAAAGATGAACGCGTCGCAGACCCGATTTCATACTTCATTTTTCATCGTTCATACCTGAGTCTATTCATATGAAACTTGGTTTACGAATTGATGTTGATACGTATCGGGGAACCCGTTTGGGGGTCCCCGGTTTGTGCGATGTGCTCGCGAAGCACGGCGTGAAAGGATCCTTCTTCTTTTCGGTCGGTCCCGACAACATGGGCCGGCACCTGTGGCGACTGCTCAAACCGGCCTTCCTGATCAAAATGCTGCGCAGCAATGCCGCCAGCCTCTATGGCTGGGATATCCTGCAGCGCGGCACTTTTTTCCCCGGTCCAATCATTGGAAAAAAATGGGCCACCGAAATTAAACGGGCCGCCGACGAAGGGCACGAAATCGGGCTGCACGCGTGGGACCACCACGCGTGGCAGGCGAAGATCGACAAGATGAGCGCCGACGACATTTTCCAACATCTGGAAAAAGGGGTGAAACTGCTCACGGAAATCTGCGGCAAGGCGCCGACCTGTTCCGCCACCCCCGGCTGGAAAACGACCGATGAGGTTTTGCTCCAAAAGGAACGGTTCCCGTTCCAATACAACAGCGACTGCCGGGGCTCCTCCCTGTTCATGCCGACCGTGAACGGGCGGCGCCTGAAACAGCCGCAGGTTCCGGTCAACATTCCGACCTACGATGAAATCATCGGACGCGACGGCATCACCAACGACAATTTCAACGAGCACATCCTGTCGCTCATCAAACCGGACCAACTCAACATTTTAACCATCCACGCCGAAGTGGAAGGCATTGTCTGTTCCGACCTGTTTGATGATTTTCTGACCAAAGCCGCCGAGCGGGATATCGAAATCGTTCCCTGCGGAACCCTCTTCCAATCCTTGGAAGATCTGCCCACCGACGCCATCGTCCAGCGCGATCTGCCCGGCCGCGAAGGCTGGATCGGCGCTCAGGAATCCGCCGAGCTGAAGTGATCGACAGAAAGATTTGGGACAGAAATATGCCCCCGATTTCCAATCCTTGGAAACGACGAAAGGTTTATAACAGGACCATGGATGACAGGACGATTATCCGTCTTTTAAAAATGCTTCTGTTATTTACGGCGCTTGTTTTCCTTAATCAAAAACTGGATATAAGCCGTAAAGTCCACACCGTCTGGTAGCGGATAATTTTGCGGTTCATAGGAAATTCCCGTTGGATCAAGCAGCTGTTCAAAACGATATTGCAGGAATCGATAGTGATGTTTTTTTGCCAATGCAAAGCCTTGTTGATAGCGCACCTCAAATTCCGGCATGTTATGCCGCTGAAGAAATGCTGAGTAATAATAGAGAGCTTCCACATAATAATATTTGATATGAGAAAGATGCTCGATCGATTCTCTATATAGTGCATCAGCGGCTACAATATCTGGCTCAACAAATGCCAACATAAGCCCTTTCAGTCCCCTTGTATAAGGATTAACAACGACTAATGTTTCAACCTGCTTCCGTTCCAACGGGCATAGTTTCGAACGGGTATAGGAAGACTGCATTCGCTCAAGATGGGTTTTATCGTACAGGCCCGACAGATAGGCATCAATACTCCCGCAACTGAGCAATCCCATATTGCCCATTACTTCAAGTTTAAAGAAATTATCACTACTACGCGTCATCAGTTCCTGATTGAATTCACCAAGATACAAAAATACATGCTCATAGTTAGAGTTACCTAAACGATGCTCACTTCTATATAGTGCAACAGTTAACAATTCTCCTTCCATCATATAAATATTGAATGCAAGTCCTGCCAAGATGCATTCACTTCCTTTATTACGATCCAATAAAGCCAACTCCTCTAACTTAACCGCTCGCTTGAGGTCGAAAAACGCCCTGTCAAAATCACCATCAAAATACCGCGCAGAAAGCAAAATCATATCCACACATGCTCTCTCCCGGCCTTCGAAATTTTTAACTATGCGACTGAGTTCCTGAATAAAACTCTTTAACGAACAAATATACGTCAAAAACACAGCTAAACTATCTAGATAGTCACATAATTCCTCATTATCGACATTGGCTTCCCCACAGTAAGTCATGCACTTTAGGAGGTTTCCCTGATGCTCATTTACAATCTCAAGCGAAAGTCGTCTGCGGTCGTCCCTAATGCCTTCCAGTGCCCTCATAAGAGCATGATTGTACTCAAAGGCATTTCGATAGTAGAGCGTACGATTTTCCCGCTTACGAAACTGGGCATCAGCAAATTTACCAACGATAGACTGTAACTTGATATTGCTACCGTTGCTTTCTATCATCGATTTATTGTCGAGTGCCTTAATGACCTTATCGGAGATCATCGCCTGCTTCAGACCTTCTTTTGCGGAATTCGATGTATTCCCTCTGTCGCTAGTCAGCCTTTTAAAGGCCTCCATATCAATGCCATCAGGAAATAGAGACAATAACTCAAAGGCCTTTTTTTCGTTTTCGCTCAGATGAATATAGGAATAGAGAATTGAACAGTAGATTGATTTTTTCTTGGCAATATTGAGATCTGAACTGCTATCAAACACTTCAAGATCCATATCGCTGACTTTGCTAAACAGATCCGTTTCAAGTTCTTCTTTTAGCGCAGAGAGGCTTTTTCCTTTAGGCATATTTCCAGTGATTAATTTGATCGCCAACGGGTTGTTGTCCAAAAGATTTTCGATAATATCCTGTCGCAACAAGTTGAGTTCGTTGGGAAGTATTTCACGCTGGTCAAGGCCCGCGACAAAGAGTTCAACTGCCTCGTCTGTGGTAAACTGGCGCATGTCATAAACCGATTCCCCCTCGATCCCCAATCGTTCCCTTGAGGTGACCACAACGGTGGAATAATCGCAGATCATCCCCATCAATGTTTTAATTTCTTGATGGTCATCGAGATAGAGCAAGGTTTCAAAATTATCAACTAGTATGAGTCTGGAGCGATGATCGTGATGATCTTGCAAGTGTTCTTCCAGATCTTCGGCCTGTTCAAGTCCAAAAACCTCGGCAACCTTATATTCAAACTGTTGGCTATCAGTGATGGGCTCGCAGTCGACAAAAGCAATCCCTCCGTCGAAATAACCACGTTCCGCCAAAGCAACAGCAATCTTTTTTACCGTAGTCGTTTTACCAATTCCGCCCGCCCCTTTCACATTCAGCAAACCACCCTCATCCTCCAATGCCATAAGTTTACGGCAGATGCTTTCGAGATCATCGTTTCTGCCAATAAAATTTCGGAGTGTTTTGGGGTCAATGCTTTTTGGAAGAGGGGTTTGCCGTTTATTTATGTGGCCTTTAAGACGGTTGCTTAACGGGGCCATCCTAAAGCGGTCGTAATTCAGTAAACGTTGGTTAGAGAACGATTCCAGATCATTTTTTCTGAATAGTTTATAAGCCACACTGGAGAGTTGCTTCTTTTCCAACTCCGCCAAGATTAACGTGGGCAAGCGCAATTCTTCAGTACTGACAGCAACCGGAAACTGATCGACAAAAATGAATAGCCCAGAGGTCGATTCATTCCCAATCTGCTCCTCCAGTTCTTCGAAGGAGATTCGACTGCTACACAGATGATCATCTTCGACCATCAACTTATTTTTAACTACCTTGGAAAGAATCAGCAGATAGTCATAACCAGCGAGTTGATTGAGATTGTCGATGCTCAGACTAAACTGATCAATCGGGTACGCTAATTTTTTAAATTGCTTGATGATCCCCGTGTATTCCAGTTCATCATTCAACGGATTCGCAACAAGCAACGCGATTTTTGCACCAACCTCTTTTACTGGTTCAGGCGCTTTCTCCCCCTGTGGAAGATTCAGACCAACGTCTATATCTTTTTGTGAGGGTGCATAGCTCGCAAGAGCGTTGACCAAATTAACCAAGGGGTCACCAAAGTCATCAAAAGGGAGCAATATTATCGGATACGAACCGATCTTTTTCTGAATATCATCATGAACATCCTGATGGACCAACGCATAATGAGGGCCTGTATTATCACCAAACAATTCATGTTGTTCAGCCATTTTCTCTAGTAATTCAGCATCCTCTAGACTGCATCCCACAAAGAGTAATCGATGATTAATACACAGTCCTTTAAATGTAGCCAATGCGACCGCGTAGTGCGCGTTGTTTCCCGCGTAAAGCGTATCGTAGCTTTCTGTCGTAAAGATAATAGAGGTTTGATTGTCTACTCGACCATGAAAATGCCAAAGCGCGGGATTTCCAAGATCACCACGGCCAAAACCTGCTAGCTCAGACGAGTTCCCATTATCCAATACATTCAGTCGTTCAGAATCAGGGCAAGTAGCTCGCAGTACCTTATCATAATTAAGGGTTAGCACTCGATTTCCAAGCCCCCACACCGCTTTAGGAAGGGCCTTGCTACCCTCCGCTATTTCAGCCAATGGATCTTCAAAGTTCTTCTTGAAAAATTTGCTCCATAGTGTGCCTTGCAATCCTCGTCTAGCATACTCAGCAGCTCGTTGAAACTCTTCTAGATCCAGTGAGATATGGATAGCATCAGCTAATTTTTCTTTCCCATTTTCCCGGAGCTCATCAGCAGCATGATTCAGCAATTCTTTCCAACTTGGAAATAGTCTATTTCCCTCGTCATCGACCAGTGACATCGAAACACCCGCGCCAACAACAGGTATTAATATTTGGCTCTGAATGGCGGTTACTAAATCTGTTGGAAATTGATTTTTCAAGGTGCCTCCTTATATCCAAAGGATCAGTCCTTTGGTCTTGGTATTTTTGCATATCCCGATCCCCAGACCGTTCTTAAAAACCAAGCACTTTAAAACACGCGAAAGTTATATCCGTTTTTAGTCTATGCTTCTAGCCATTGATTGGGGGAATTACTGAGGGCGTACTAGGATGGCGGTGCGGCATGCGGCGCGCTGGGACAGCGAGCCCTACCTTAAGCAAAGAACCACGCCATTGTTCAACGCATGCTGAGGATTGGGATCGGCGCACAGGAATCCGCCAGGTAGAAATGATCGACAGAAAGGTTAGGGGCAGAAATATGAATACTCGGTTTCCAGGCATTGGAACCAGCAGAAGGTTTATAACAGGACCATGGACAACAGGACGATTATCGGTTCTTCGTGGATTTTTGTGGTGAATGGAACCGAGCGGGAGAGTTTTTAGACAGGATTACAGAATAAACGGGATGGCATCTTGTATCAGCTCTTCATGAAAGGGTAGGCAGAATGATCTTATCATCCGTAGTCTTTATTATTGCCGCTTCGCTGCCGTCGCTCTGCGCCAGCCTCACATTCGTGTCTGCCGGACATCATTCTGCTGCGAAGCCGCAACTCACCATAAAAATATCGAAGAGCCCTATTTTCTGTCATTTACGTCCTGATTTAAAGTTATCACTTTTTAGTTCTGTCCCACCTGCCCTGCTGAACAGAAGCGACTGCCCTAAATGCCTATATGTTTTTGTAATTGGTATTATCCTTCGTCCTGTCGAATTGAGTTCCAATGCCTGGAAGCTTCAAACATCTCTGTGCCGTTTGCTCTTCGGCCTTACCTCTGCTATATCCCGTACATCATGAAAACAATCGATATTGAGAAGTTGAGCCAAGAAGAAAAACTCGAGCTCATGGAAGCGATCTGGGAAAACCTTTCTAAAACCGAGGTCTCCGCTCCGGCATGGCATGAACAAGCCCTTAAAGAAACTGAAGAGCGCGTTTCAAAAGGCCTTGAACAACCTGTTGACTGGAAAGAGGCAAAAAACCAGTTACGCAACCGATTTGCATGAAAATAAAAATTCTTCCTTTCTGCGATTGAGGATCTACATACGGGTCGACTGTTTTATGAAAAACAAGGAGAAGAACTGGGAGAATACTTTTTTAATACCCTTTTCTCCGATATCGACTCGCTACTCTTGTTTCCTGAAAAACACAGCCAAGTTTTCGGTTATCACCGTCTGTTGAGTAAACGTTTCCCCTATGCTGTGTATTACAAAATCAGTCTTGATATTGTGATGGTGTACCGGGTCCTTGACCAACGCCAAAATCCTGAGAAAACGAAGACGGCACTGCCCCATTAAAAATCGGCCCGTCATCTAGAGTCCTCTCGAATTAGATTCCAATCGTTGGAACCGGTGGTGAATTTAAACATGACCATGGATGACAGGACTATGATCCGCTAAAAAAAAATAGTCCTGTTGCCCATGCTCCTGTCGTATTCCGTTCCAATCATTGGAACGGATTAGAACGAAGCGCCGATCCATGCGCCGAGGACGAGCGCGTTGTCGATGTCGCCATTGGTTCCGCCACCGGGATCTACAACGTATTGTACGGAGGGCTGAATGTAGAAGCTTGGGATAATCTGAATACGGTGACCCAGTTCATAGACCATTTCGGCATCGACCGATCCGCCGGTAACATAGGTACCGTACTCGTCGCTGATTTTGCCATAGGTGGCGAAAGCCATGGTGTGATCATTCGGACGGCTGGGAATCAGCCCTTTCCAGTTTGCACCACAACTGATCTGCAGCGGCACTTTGGCCGTTTCATCCTGCGTGGTATAGGCTCCGAAGGCGAAGAGCGTCAGGTCTTCAATCACTTGAAAATCGCCGTGGCCGTAGAACCGCAAAAGGTTGGAGGTTTCGCCGCCATCGAAGTCCGTATAATCATAAGCCGAATCGGCAATACCCAGATAGACGCGCGCCGGACGATCCAAAACTTCCGGCGTCCAGTCGTACTGTGCCATAAAGGTCACGCCATCGCCGCTGTTAATGCTCCAGTCGGTTCCCGGCGTGTAATCGGACCAGATATTATCGTTGATCTGATAGGCGCCCAGCTGGAACTGATGCTCTTCGTTCAGCGTATATTTTACGCGCCCGCCCCACAGAGCCAGCGGGAAGGAATAAATTTGAGGGCTTTCCAGCATCATGGAGCGGATGGGCCCGTTGATGGCGGTGCTCAGGGAATAGCGGTAGAGATCGTCATTCGCAAAATCCTCATCCATAGAAGTCCGGCCTAATTTAACCGCCCAGTCATCGCCGAACATTTTTTCGAGCCAGACCTGATACAGATAAGCCACCTGCCCGTCGGGACCGCCGTTGATGCACATGGGGTCATAGATCCCGCCCACATCTCCGGCAATGCCATTGCCTTGGCGGTTAACCATCGAAATTTTTACGATGGCATCTTCAAATCCAATGAGTTTTTCCAGGTCGAGGTCGACCCCGGCGTAGGTTTGCGCCGTAAAATTATCCGCGGTCCGAACGCCTCCGTCCACATTCGCGGCGTAGATCGAATCGAAATAGAGGAACGGCATAATTCCTGAATCAACCATACTTTCATACCGGGGGAACAGTCGGTCCTCTTCATGCCAGGGTTTTGAGGGATTCACTTCGGCCGCAACAATTTCTCCTTCCTGTGCAACGGTTACATTGGCTGTTTGCTCATCTGCCAGTGCGAAACCGGTTGCGAATAACAGTGTGCTGATGATTTGTTTTTTCATAATTTCTCTCTCCTAGTTTTATGATTCCTAAGGGGTGCAGACACACCCCGGTCTTTGAGTGCATTGCTGTTGGTTTATATGTCGGCCAGGCTTTTCTCCATCAACCGGGCGATGTCTGGATCTTCGTAAATGGCGTTGACCATTTCCGTGTAGAGCGTGGTGAAGCGCTCGTTCCCGGCGAGGTCGCCGAAAAGTGATTCGATGCGCAGGAATGCAAGGGCATCGTCCCCGGTTCCCTCTGCTGCTCGACGAAGTTCGTCTTTCATTTCATCAACGATGTCGAGCGCGTCGCCATGACGGTTGACACCTTTGTCGCTGTAGAGGCACCAAGCGGCAATCACGAGTGTTGCGTATTTAATGCTTCCGCCTGTTGCGAGGTTTTCGTTAATCGTGGCAATCAGGAATTTCGGCAGTTTGGCCGAGCTTTCCAGGCAGATACGGGCGAGGCCGTCCTTGATGCTCGGATTGCTGAAACGCTCAATGAGACTGTCTTTATAAACATCGAGATCAATGCCTTCCACAGCATCGAGCACCGGCGTTGCTTCAGCATCCATAAAGGCGCGGAGGTATTTCGCGAATAGCGGATCGCTAACGGCGCCGTCGATGGTTTCGTGGCCGTGGATGGAACCGAGCAGGCCGAGCACGGAATGACCGGCATTGAGCAGACGGATCTTCATTTTTTCGTACGGCGTCACATCCAGAACAAACTGCGCTCCGACGGCTTCCCATTCCGGGCGGCCGTTGGAAAAGTTGTCTTCAATCACCCACTGGCAGAACGGTTCGCAGGTGCAGGGCCATCCATCAAGAATACCGAAATCCGTTTTCAGTAGCTCGATGTCATCCGGAGTGGTGACAGGCGTTATGCGGTCGACCATCGCATTCGGGAATTTAACATGGGCTTCGATCCATTCGGCCAGCTCCGGATCCTGTTTCCCGGCGAAAGCCAGCAGCATCTTTTTGGTCATGTCGCCGTTGTGCTGAACGTTGTCGCAGGACTGAACGGTGAAGGGCGGCAGTCCGGAATCACGACGTTTTTTAAGCGCGGCGGTCAGGAAACCGAAGACCAGTTTCGGTTGGTCGGGATTCACCAGGTCGTGCTGCACATCGGGATTATCCAGCATAAACTCGCCGGTGGCCGGATGAAAGTTGTAGCCGCCTTCCGTGATCGTCAGGGAAACGATTTTTGTTTCTTCGTTCGCCATCTTATCAATGACCGCCATGGGATCATCCACGCTGAGCATGAAGTCAATAATCGATCCCATCACCTGCGTTTCCACTTTGCCGTCGGGATGCTTGACGATCAGCGTGTATAGAAAGTCCTGGTCTTTCAGGATGTCGCGCATTTTGCGATCGCCTTCACGCAGACCGACGCCGCAGATTCCCCAGTCGAGCGTACCGGTTTCGTTCATGAGCGCATTGGTGTAATAAGCTTCGTGAGAACGATGGAAGCCACCGACCCCGATGTGGACAATGCCCGTTTTGACCTTGCTGCGGTCGTAGGTCGGCACAACCATGGTCTCCGCGAATCGGGAAAGGTTTTCCTGTTTGAGTTGAATAGTTTCTTTCATGACAAACTCCTGTCTTTGATATCAGTACAATTTTAATGGAGCGGCTTTTCTGATGAGCCCTCAGCTCATCCAGTTTCCGCCGTCTACGTTATAGGTTTGAGCAACCACATATTCACTTTCCGGACCGGCCAGAAAAACAGCCATTCCAACCAGATCCTCGGCCGTGCCCATTCGGCCAAACGGTACGGCCTCACCCACCAGACGTTTCTTTTCGCCGATCGGTCGGTGCTCGTATTTTGCGAAGAGCGCATCAACGCCTTCCCAGTGTTCGCCATCGACCACGCCGGGGGCAATTGCATTCACGTTAATGCCGTGCTCGATCAGGTTCAGTCCGGCGGACTGAGTCAGACTGATCACGGCCGCTTTAGTGGCGCAGTAAACCGCCACGAGGGCTTCGCCCCGCCGTCCGGCCTGACTGGCCATATTAATAATCCGGCCACCGCGCCCCTGCTCAATCATAACTTTGGCGGCCGCCTGCATGGTGAACAGCGTACCGGCGACGTTAATGGAAAAAAGCCGGTCGTAACTCTCCCGCGTGATTTCAACGAAGGGCGCCAGATCAAAGAGCGCTGCATTGTTTACCAGGATATCGAGTCCACCTGCTGTGGAAACCACTTCCTGCACGGCGGCTTCGATCGAGGCCTGATCGGTTACATCCATTTTAACCGCGAATGCATTTTCACCGATCTCACGGGCCGAAACTTCAGCCCGTTCAATATTGATATCGCACAGGGCAACACGCGCACCTTCCTTGACATAGGCTTCGGCAAAGGTGCGGCCAATGCCCCGTGCGGCGCCGGTGATCATTGCAACTTTATGTTCGAGTCGTTTCATTGTTTTTTCCAATGGTTGGAAACTTCTTAGGCCTTTTTACGATGCTGCAGGCAGTCGAGTGCCACGGCGATCAGCAGAACCGAACCGCGGATGACCTTCTGGGCATAGTCGCCGACATCGAGCAGTACCAGGCCGTTGCTGAGAACACCGAGAACCAGCACCCCGCCGAGCACGTTGGAGATTTTACCGGAGCCGCCGCTGACGCTGACGCCACCGAGTACGCAGGCGGTAAGCACGAGAAACTCGAAGTTTTTCCCCGCAATAACCTGCCCGGAGTTGGTCCGTGAAAGCATGACGATGCCTGCGACACCGGCGAAGAAACCGGAAAGCGTGTAGACGAGATATTTCACCCGTTTCACATTAATGCCGGAGAGCTCCGCGGCTTCTTCATTTCCGCCGACGGCATAGAAGTAGCGTCCGAAATAGGTCTTCCGAAGAATGAACATACCGAGTCCCATCACAATCGCCATGATGATGACGGGGATCGGGACCGGACCGATGTATCCCTGTCCAATCACGGCAAACGATTTTGCGAATCCATAGATCGGCAGTCCACCGCAAATGAGGTAGGCCACGCCTTCGATAATAATCATCATCGCCAGCGTCACAATGATCGGCGGCATCTGCAGGTTGGCAATAATCCAGCCATTGAAAAAGCCGATGCCTGCGGAGAGCAGTAATGAAATCAGCACGGCCAGCACCGGGTTCCACCCCGCATTGACCATCAGCCACGCCGTGACAATATTGACCAGTGTGATCAGCGAGCCGATTGAGAGATCGATACCGCCGAGCAGCAGAACGAAGGAGAAGCCGACGGCCGCGATGCCCATCATTGACACCTGTCTGGCCACGTTCAACAGGTTGTGGCTGTCCAGAAAGTTTTCCGAAGCGATGGAGAAAAATACCATCAGCACCAGCAGGACAATATAGATCCCGAATGTTTTCCCGATTGAGGCGGCAACGCTGCCCACCGTTTTAGTTGAGTCTGTGTTTTTCATAATTTTTTCCCGTTTCCTTTAGCCCTGCGCGGCAAAGCCCATAATGGTTTCCTGATCAAAATCTTTCCGTTCCAGTTCCCCGGAAATCCGCCCTTCCTGCAGCACGATGATGCGGTCGGACATGCCCATAACCTCTTCCATTTCGGAGGAAATCATCAGCACGGCCTTTCCCGATTCAACGAGGCTGTTCACCAGCGTATAGATCTCCGACTTCGCCCCGACATCGATGCCGCGGGTCGGCTCGTCGAAAATCACAAGCGTAGGCTCGGTCGCCAGCCACTTCGCAATAATCGCTTTCTGCTGGTTTCCGCCGCTGAGGTTTTTAATCTTCTGCTCCAGGTTCGGCGTCTTGATCCGCATCGACTTCTGGTAATCCTCAGCGATCCGCCGCTCTTCCTTTTTATTGACCGTGAAGAATTTGGAAATGCGCTCGAGGATGGCCATGCTGATATTGCCCTTGATGTCCACTTCGAGCAGTGCACCCTGCTTCTTGCGGTCTTCCGGCACCAGTGCGATACCCTCCGCAATGGCTTCTTTCGGGAGCTTCGGATTCACTTCTTTACCGTGCAGCACAACGCGGCCGGCGATTTTCTGCTTCACGCCGAAAAGGAGTTCGGCCAGCTCGGTCCGACCCGCGCCGATTAGTCCGGCAAGACCCAGCACTTCGCCTTTTCTGATTTGAAGGCTGATATCGTGCACCCCGTTGCCGGAGACGTTATCCACTTCCAGCAGGACCTCTTCGGAAATCTGATGGTTGCGTGCCGGATAGGTTTCCTTCAGTTCGCGACCGACCATCAGTTTAACCAGATCGTCCAGGTTGGTGTCCGATGTATTCAGCGTTTCAATCTTCTGCCCGTCCCGCAGGACCGTGATCCGATCCGACAGCCGGAAGATTTCTTCCATGCGGTGCGAGATATAGACAATGGTCACGCCCTTGGCCTTCAGCTTTTCAACCATCACGTACAGCGATTCCGCTTCGGCCGCCGTCAGCGGAGCCGACGGTTCATCCATAATCAGGATCTGCGCATTCTGCGATACCGCTTTGGCAATCTCCACCAACTGCTGATATCCCACGGTCAAACTGCCCACCAGCGCATTCGGGTCGATATCGATATCAAACTGCTCGAAAATCGCTGCCGCTTTTTCAGCCATGGCCTTCTTATCGATCATCATTCCGCTTTTACGGATGGCACGCCCGAGGAAAATATTTTCCGCCACGGAAAGCTCATCAACCAGGTTGAACTCCTGATAGATCACGGCAAGCCCCAGCTCTTCAGACAACTTTGGATTCAAGGCCGAAAACTCCTGCCCCTGAATTGAAACGGTGCCTTCGCTGGGGACAACGGCGCCCGTGCAGCTTTTGATCAGGGTCGATTTTCCTGCACCGTTTTCACCGACCAGGGCGTGAACTTCGCCCTCCACGATATCCAGGCTGACGTTGTTCAGAGCAACGACTCCCGGATAGCGCTTTGTTATGTTCTTTAGCTGAAGAATCATCGGATTAACCTTAGTTATTGTAGTATTTGTCGACGTTATCGATGGTGACCGGAATGAGCTTGCGATAAACGCGAGGCGGAATTTCTTCACCATTAGCCAGTTGCGCCACAAACCCGTAAACGGTTGAAGCCACATCTTCATCGGTGCCGGTCACAATCACACTCATTTTAACGGCTTCCCCGTTTTGAATTGCTTCGAGTTCCGGTTTGGTGGCGTCCACGGCGAACACACCGAAATCATCGGTATCTTTACCGGCGGCCTTGACCGCTTCGTTGGCGCCCACCGAACCGCCGCCACCGATGCAGCAGACCACTTTCACGTTGGGGTTGGACTGGAAAATGGTTTCCATTTTCGTGATGCCTTCGTCGGGATTAATCGCGCTGGTTTCAGCAACAATGGTTGAGTCCGGTGAAAGTTCAGTAATCGCTTCGCGGATTCCGTTTCCGCGGGCCAGCAGAACCGGCAGCTGCGGATAGTTGAGAATCGCCACTTCGGCTTTTCCCCCGTGCTCTTTTTTAATGAATTCCGCGGCTTCCTTACCGACCTGGTAGCCCAGATCGTAGTTATCGATCAGCCAGCGCATATCCGCATTTTCTAGATCGTCATCCCACGCAATCACTTTCACGCCGCGGTCTCTTGCCTCTTTGCAGGCGCTTTCAATGCCGGCCGGATCAGCCGGGTGAACAATGATTACATCCATGCCGCGGGCGACAAAGTTTTCGATCTGCTCCATCTGCTTGGAGACATTGCTCTCGCAGGCCACATAACTCATCTTCGCGCCATTGGCCTTGGCCTCTTTCTGAATCGCCTGGCAATAACCCGACCAGGTTGGATTACTCAAATCCTGAACGGTCATACCGATTTTAATCTGCCCTTCCGTATCTCCTCCGCGATCGCATCCAACAAGCGATAACCCGGCAACAGCAACCATAAACAATCCGATAATTTTATTTTTCATTTTTTCCTCCAGTAACTTTCTAATGCTTCCCATTTCTCTTCTTTCGCCGAAAATAATTTTATTCCTACGAAAGTTTCCCGTCAATTTTGAAATCTGCTTTTTCACACGTTCACCACCTTGCTGATGAATTCCGCCGGAAGCTCCGGCGTTGCTCCCTTCTGCGAGCAGACAAATGTGGCGACTTCGTTTGCAAACCCGTTCACCTGATCCAGCGGCCACCCTTTCAGCAGTCCCATACAAAGCGCCGCGGTGAACGAATCGCCGGCTCCGACAGAATCGACCGCCTTACCGGGGAGTCCGGCGGCATCATCCATTTCGTAGGCACCCATCAGCAGGCTGCCGTCCGGTCCGCGGGTGTAGGCAATCAGCCGGAGATCGAACTTAACGAGCAGTTGTTTGAGCTGCTCTTCCACAGTACCCGTCAGCCCGAAAAAGTCAGCCAGCACCGGCAGCTCTTCATCACTGAGTTTCAGAATATTGGCGAGCTCCAGCGAGGCCATGATCAGTTCCCGGGAAAAGAACGACTGGCGCAGATTCACATCAAAAATTTTCAGGGATTTTTCGGGCATGGCCCGCAAAAACGAATGAATGGATTTGCGCGACCCATCCGAACGCTGTGAAAGCGAGCCAAAACAGACGGCATCCAGCATACCGGCCAGCGCTTTGAGTTCATCCGTGAAGGGGATATGATCCCATGCGACATTCTCGTGGATTTCATAGGTCGGTTTTCCAGCGCTTAATACCACATCCACCACACCGGTTTCATAATCCGCTTCAGCAACATAGCGATCATCAACGCCCATTTCCTGCAGCTGCCCGCGGAGCTCAATACCCAGCGCATCGGATCCGATGCAGCTTACTGGATAACCCTGTGCTCCCAGACGACTGGTATGGCATGCGAAGTTGGCAGGAGCGCCGCCGAGACGCTTATGGTGCGGGAACACATCCCAGAGGAGTTCTCCGATTCCTGCCACTGTAAATTTATCTTTCATATGCTCTCCTTCTCCCCCTGTGGGGACTTTACTTTCCTAATTCGAGAGTCACAGGTTCGCACGAACGGCCGATTTGTAAAATTATTTGTCACTTTTAACTTCACATATTTCTAACATTTAGCTTACATATAACTCATGAAACATTCCAAACCAAGGTACTTACAAATATACGACGAAATTACGGTTTTAATCCGAAACCAGACCTACAAAGTCGGAGAGTTGCTGCCAACGGAGAATGAACTCTGCCAAACCTACGAGGCATCGCGCCCCACCATCGCCAAAGCATTAGGGTTGCTTGCGAAGGAAAAAATGATCCGGCGCCGTGCCGGATTCGGCACCCAGGTACTGGCTCCAGGCAAATCGGCACTCACCATTGGTCTACTCATTCCCCGCCTGCATGAAACCGAAATTTTCGAGCCGATCTGCGCCGGTATCACCGAAAATGCCAACGAGGCCGGCATGCGCATGATCCGCCCCGCCGACTTAAGTCTGGAAAGCAAACCCAAAGCCCTCGCAGAATCGCTGGCCGACCAGTTTATCAGCGCGAAGGTGAACGGCGTCTTTTTCACACCTATCGAATATGTTTCCGCCCAGCAGGATTTTAACCTGAACATCATAAAACGACTCCGTGGGCAAGGCATTGAAGTGGTCCTGCTCGACCGCGATGTCTATCCCTGGCCGCGGCAGACCCCGTACGATCTGGTCGGCATCGACAACATCGAAGCCGGCTACACCATGAGCGGCCACCTGATCGGGAACGGGTGCCGGAATATTGCTTTCGTCGCGGCACCTAACCCGGCCATGACCGTGCAGCTGCGCAGGATCGGTGCCCACGAGGCGCTCGTACATAACGGCCGCATGGCCCGCGAACTGCTCGACATTTCCTTCTCAACCAAACATCCGGAAAAAACCGCCCGCGAGATACTCAAACAAAACGTGGACGGGGTCATCTGCGCCAACGATGCCACAGCCGCTCCTCTGCTCCGCGCCATGCTCGATCTCGGAGCCGACATTCCCCGCGCGCTTCAGGTATGCGGGTTCGACGACGTGAAATACGCCTCGCTGCTCAGCGTACCGCTCACCAGCTACAAACAGCCGTGCAAAGACATAGGAAAAGCGGCCGCACGCGTCATGCTCAACCGCATAAAATTCCCCGACAGCCCCGCCCTGCGCATCACCCTCAAAGGCCAGCTCATCATCCGCAGCTCCTCCGCCGGGCCCATTGGTTAACTTCCAGACATTGGAAACGAGGCGACACTTGGGTCGCCCCCTACACAGGCCTTTCTGTAGGGGCAGACCCGAGTGTCTGCCCGCCCACCCCGCCGTCCGGTTGAACGCCTCTGCGCACGCGCGCCCGATGGGGCATCGGGCCTACACCAACCGGGAAAACATTCTGAAGGCAGCCACCATGATGATGGAAGTTTTGACAGGAAAGATATCCCGAACAGCAACAACCGAGGATGCACAGGATCAGTTTCCAATGGTTGGAAATGTGCTGCGGAATTTTCCAATGATTGGAAAGCAGAAAAATACCATAATCAAAGGACTACCCCCGGCTCCTCGACGCCGAATGGGACGCCTAATATTTTAAAACTCGTTCTTGATGCGAGTTTCACAATTACGGCTCTTGTTTCTGATTCGTTTTTGTTGTGGAGTATGTGCCTGCACCATTCTTTTCAATAAAAGGCACCGATGAATACATTATACGACAGAGAATCCCTTGAAATCATGAGATGCGCCGATGAAAGCTCCGACATGAGCATGAATCGTATTCAGAGCATCCGCAATTTTGCGCTCAGCGCTAAATACCAACGCATTGGAATTGCGCATTGCATTATGTTTTCAACGGAAACAGAAATAATCAGAGAATACTTATCCAGAGACTTTGAGGTTTTTACGGTTGATTGCAAATATGGCCGCCTTTTAAAACAGGAGTTATTTGGAGGAACCAGCCGGGCTGTTTTGTGTAATCCGGCCGGACAGGCCCAATACCTCAATGAGAACTCGACCGATCTTAATATTTCAGTCGGTTTATGCATAGGCCATGACATGATTTTCAGTGAAAAATCGGCCGCGCCGGTCACGAGTTTGTTTACAAAGGATTTCACCAACAACAATAACGTAGCCCAGGCAGTAACTGAGATTAGCAGAGGACTTTAAAGCCCGGAACGTATGCTTCCATCATCCGACATTCACGGCAACCCGCTGGACCTGAACAACCCGGACGATATTTTCATGAACCGCAACGGCGTCCTGTTTGCCACCGATGCCGAACTGGCTTATAAAATCGTAGCGCTGAAAGAGGTGTTTCTTCCCAACTGCCCCCTCAATCTTCCAAACATTGGAAGAGTCCGCCTCCATCGCGCCCCGCGTGTTCCGATGCCGCGAAAAGGCGGATGCGTTGATTTACCGTTCCCTTTGGCGAAAAATGCATTGTTATATTGCACCGGCGACACCACTGGGACTAGCATTCGGTTTTCCAAAAAAAATCATCCGGAAGGATGCTTTTCACTATTTTAGCGCAGTGCATTGAATAGCGATCTGTCCCGATTCTTTTTACGCACTGCAGATAGCATCAGGCTAATTTTGTGATACCAAGCAGACAAAGACGTTATATCCTATTCCAACGCAAACTTCAGCAGAAGACCCAGAGCTGGCTGAGCCGACTCCGAATCAGCGAAAACACCTTCACGATCCTGCTTGCCGTCCTCATCGGTCTCCTGGCAGGCTTCGGCAACTACCTGTTTCGCAAAACCACAGAGTTGATTCATTGGCTGTTTTTCGAACAACCCATCGAGCTTTTCGATATCAACTTAGAGGAATGGAGCTTCAAAAGGTTGCTGGTAGTGCTCATCCCGGCGATCGGTGGTCTTCTAATGATCCCCATGTGGATTTTATTCGGCAAGGATCTGAAAGGCGGCTTTGCCGGATTCCTGGTCACGGTTAATCTGAAAGGGGCCAAACTGCCGCTCCGACCGCTTTTCACCCGCGGACTGGCGGCCGCAATCACTCTCGGCACCGGCGGCAGTGCCGGTCAGGAAGGACCCATCGCCGTCATTGGCGGCACCATCGGCAGCCAGTTCGGCAAACTGTTCAGGCTCGGCGAATCCAAACTCAAGGTCCTGGTCGCCTGCGGCGCCGCAGCCGGAGTCGCCGCAACCTTTAACGCCCCAATCGCCGGCGTCTTTTTCGCAACGGAAATCGTGCTGCTCTCCTCGTTCGAAGTCGTTAGCTTCACCATGATCGTCATCGCCAGCGGCATAGCCACGGTCCTCTCGCGCGCGCTGCTGGGCACCGGATCAGAACTGACAGCGCCAACCTACGCAATGAGCCATTTCTGGGAACTGGGGCTCTACCTGCTGCTCGGGATCGTCATCGGCGGACTGGCGGCCGGATTTATCCATGTCCATTACCGGATCAAGGACGTGATCGACGGCATCAAACTGCCCAAGTTGGCCAAACCGGTTATGGGCGGCCTGCTCGTCGGCCTGATCGGACTCTTTCTGCCGCAGGTCTTCGGCAACGGCTACGAATTCATGAGCGAGGTGCTCACCGGTCATTACGCCTGGCACCTGTTGCTGCTGCTGATCGTCGCCAAAATGGTTGCGACCGGCATCACCATCGGCTCCGGTCTGCCGGGCGGACTCTTTGCGCCCTGCCTATTTATCGGCGCGGTCGCCGGCGGTGCCTACGGCCACCTGCTGGCGGTGCTGCTGCCGGGGGCCACCCTCTCCCCCGGCGCCTACGCCCTGGTCGGCATGGGCGCGTTCCTTGCCGCCACGACCCATGCCCCGATGACGGCCATCTTTCTGCTCTTCGAGATCACCGACAGCTACGATATCATCATTCCAATCATGCTGACCTGCGTGATCGGCACTGCCATTGCCCGCCATCTTAAAAAAGAGAGTCTGGAAACAATGGAGCTCAGCCGCCTCGGCATCGATCTGGAAGCGGGCAAAGAGCGCAACATCATGAAGAGCCTGTCAGTTGGCGAAGTGATGCGAACCCACGTTGAATCGATTCCTGAGAATATGACCCTGGGCGAATTCGCCGACTTTATCCAGCGGACCCAGCACACCAACTTCCCGCTGGTCAATGCGGCCGGCGAGTTGACCGGCATCATTTCGGTGCAGGATTTCATGGGCGTCGTTTTCGAGAAGAACCTGATGGATCTGGTCGTGGTCAAAGAACTGGCGACCACCGATGTGATCACCGTTCACGCCGAGGAAAACCTGGATGCGGCCATGCGCAGGATCGGCTATCGCAACATCGAACAGCTACCAGTCGTCGACCGCGAAACCCAGCGCAAGTTGTACGGCATCATCTCACGGCACGACATGATCTCGGCCTACAACCGCGCACTGATGACCCGGAACCTGGAGGAAGACTGATAGCCTCGCTCCCCGTAGAAAACAGATGCCCCGCCCGTCACCGTCAACCGAAACCAGTACCCGTCGAACACAAGAAACTGACGGATGTCCACTTCCAGGCGCTGGAAATGTTTCAACCACTTAGACACAAAGAACGCGAAAAAAAACCGGACCTTTGACGGGAAGGCTGTGCCGAACAGAAACTGCCCAGGATGCACAGGAACAACTTCCAGACATTGGAAATCTGCGGCAAAATTTTCCAATGATTGGAAAATGGAAAACATCATTTCATAGGACTGGCACGAATGGCACTTCCTTAAGCTGCGTCTGCACGATATTTACTCCGATGCTTTATCTCGACCATTTCATGGCGTGGCTTCGTTAAAAGCTGGTACGG
>JAROBA010000140.1 GCA_029432815.1 Pontiellaceae bacterium B1224
CTTTCCATGAACCAGACCGCCGAGGGGCTTGTCCCCGCGTCCAAGGTCGGGCATAACCGCGATATCTGGGAGGATCGTATTCTTGAACAGTACTCAGATCCCCTTCTTCGGTTTTCCGTTGAACGCGATATGGACCTGGTCCGTATTTATGACCGGCAGATTGAACTCATTGAACAGAAGCTCGCAACGCTTGCGCGGAGCGTGCATGGCCGGGACTTTGCCCTGCTTAAAACGGTGCCCGGTATAGGGCGGATACTTGCCCTGACGATTCTTTTTGAAATTGATACGGTGGATCGTTTCCCGACGGTAAAAGATTTCTCGAGTTACTGCCGGCTGGTTAAGGGTTCGGTGGCCTCCGCCGGAAAAGTCAAAGGGCTCTGCGGCGGTAAGATGGGAAATCCCTATCTGCGCTGGGCCTTCGGCGAAGCCGCAGTCATCTGCAAAAGGAGCCATCCGCTGCTCACGCCTTTTGCTGAAAAACTGGTCTCTAAACATGGCAAATTTAAAGGCAATGCCATCCTGGCCAACAAGCTCGGCCGTGCTGTCTATTTCATGCTTCAGAAAGGAACCGTATTCGATGCCGAATTAGTCGTCTGATTTCACGCCCGGACGGCCGTTGATCCCGGAAATCCAACTGGAGCGTCGAAAAGCCATCCCGCCTAAGGATATCGCACCAATGGAGCAGAGACTCCCGCAACGTATCCATCGGAAGGCTGACCAGCCCAGAGCGCTTGAATGGGACACTCCGTCGCGGGCACTTTTTAAAAAATAACTTTGAACAATGAGGCCATCCTCCCCTGGTCCGAACCCGCA
>JAROBA010000141.1 GCA_029432815.1 Pontiellaceae bacterium B1224
AAAACGCGGCTCAAATTTAATTAAACTGATTGCAGAACACCCCGATGTTTACAAGCTAAACGGACCGGTGAAAGTCAAATTTTAGCGTTGACGGAACACCTCAGATGACTGGTTAGACCTTTTTTTAGATGCTCGTCCCGAAATGATGTGGAATAAGCAAAAGACAAAAAATCCGCAAATGATCGCTATCAGGTCGAGATAGTCAAATACTCTTCTTGTCCAACTTTGAAGGATCTCGTGAGTTAATGTTCCTGCCGTAACTATGATTGCGGTAATCCACACTGTAAGTGGTGATTTTGGTTTGATGGCTGCAAGTATCAACATCAGCAGAGCCAACACTCCGAAAAAGCTTGGTGCTGGTCCTAATAATTGTGCCACGACGGGATCCTGCCCGAATAGTGTTCTACGAATAGGAATAACCGCAAGAGCCAGCAGGGCTGTTGTAACACCTGCATAAAAATAGAATGATGCTTTAGATTTCATTTTTATATCGGTCTAACGTTAAGCCTGACCTGCCGTGCGCAAAACGTTGACCGAATCGACTGGCGTTTTCACGGTAGGGTCCACCTGCTGGTTAGGGATCATTTTCTCTTTCATTTTCATGATGCCCATTGATGTTCGTAACAGTTTCTCAACATCATAAAAATTTTCTGACCTGTGCGCTTCCCCCCGAATTTAGAACCAGTGGTTAAGATATAATTTGTGCCTGTGGTATAAGTAAATAAACCAAAGGATACGAATGAAAAACCA
>JAROBA010000142.1 GCA_029432815.1 Pontiellaceae bacterium B1224
CTAGAAGATCTTGTATTATTGGATGTTTCCGTAAAGGATCTATCGCCCCTGAAAGACAGCCCGATACAAACGCTCACGATTTTTCGATCACAGATCAAAGACGTCTCCCCGTTGCTGGATACCCAGCTTGAAAACTTAATGATCGATTCAATCGAGACCATTACGAATCTAAATCTACTTCGCTCCATGGAGACCCTAACTCGAATTAATGAAGAACCAGCGGCTGTATTTTGGAAAGAATACGACGAATCGCAATCAAACTAAAAACCCAGCCAACGCCCGGCTCCTACCTCGACCAACGCACCAGCTTCCCAATCAATCGCCGGCCGATCGCTCGAATCAACCATCTTATCCATCAGAATCCGCACCGCCTGCAGCGCCTGTTTCAGTTGCCAATCCTCAAAATCAGCATTTCTGTCTAACTCCTCAATCCAGCAACGGATCAAGTCCTGTGTCACCGCTTTTAAACGAACACCCTCTAAGGAATAAACAAAGCGCTGCGCCCATTTCGTCAGATACGATCCAACCTTTCCGGTGTGGTTTAAATCGATTAAATGCTCGCAATAGCGCTCCCAAAAGGAAATTTCGCTCTTTGTCATTTCATCTGCTCACTTGACGGATTTCATGTTTGTCTGTTAACATTTTCCTAAATTTAAAACAACGAAATATGCGAGTCAGTGACGACGAGCCAAAAATGTGTTAGACGGAACGATTCCATACAATTAACTGTTCG
>JAROBA010000143.1 GCA_029432815.1 Pontiellaceae bacterium B1224
GACAGGACTATTTTCTGCGAATAAAATTCCAGCCATCGGAAGATTGCATACGCGAAAGAAATCCCCTGATTCTAAGATTCATCGGCTGACCCCTTATCAACTAATGAAGGCGAAAGATATTGATAATATTATTTTTGATGGGCATGGGGCGCCTGGCCACCAGATGGTAGGGGGTAAAAAGTCATTTGAGTGGTTAGATGCATCTAATGCGTATGGCTTCTTTAAGGATATCAAGATGGAGGATGGTGGGGAGCTGTATTTTCTTGGATGCAAGGTTGGAAGGGGTGATGACGGAGATGAATTCCTAATGAGGGCTGCAGCAGGTGCTGCACGGGGGGCAGAAGGCCCTGTTGTCGTAGGTGACTCTGCGAAAATTCGGGCCTACGGATACTCTGAGCAGAATCGATGGGATTCTATCAGCGATGGTCCATGGAAATGGTCAAAAAGTCACTGGGAGTTTAGATATTTAGGAGGGAGTCTTATGAATGGATCTGGGGGGCGCATTCCTGCATGGGGTAGCCCTGCTGAAAATTATAAGGATAGCCCGCCTTTAATGGATTTAGACGATGACTATTTGGATAATTTCAAACCATCGGAGGACGAATTTACTGACATACTGCTGTGGGTGTAACTGAAATCCGTGGAAACAGCTGAGAACCTGAGCGAATCACTCGACAGGTTCTCTTTTTTGAACTTTACAGTGTCTAGATACTAGACA
>JAROBA010000144.1 GCA_029432815.1 Pontiellaceae bacterium B1224
ACGACTACACGCCCGATCTGATCTACGACCTGATCGTTTCAATCCACGCCCCCCGTGCGGGGGGCGACCGGAGAAACGAAATGGAAGAAACGATAATGGTTGTTTCAATCCACGCCCCCCGTGCGGGGGGCGACCGGGTTCGAGTCCCGCCCGCGCACTTTTAGTTTGTTTCAATCCACGCCCCCCGTGCGGGGGGCGACGTCGAAGTCAGTCGTCTGGTTCATCTGCTTTGTTGTTTCAATCCACGCCCCCCGTGCGGGGGGCGACCTGCGCCGAGTGGTCTGCCAAACCCCGCACGGCAGTTTCAATCCACGCCCCCCGTGCGGGGGGCGACTGAGTGATTTGTCAACAGGAATCGACATTGCCAGTTTCAATCCACGCCCCCCGTGCGGGGGGCGACGATGTCGGTTTCCCGGCCATGATCGCAGGCGCGGTTTCAATCCACGCCCCCCGTGCGGGGGGCGACCCGCGTCGCCATTGCAACATTTATTCTAGGACTCGGTTTCAATCCACGCCCCCCGTGCGGGGGGCGACTTATAAATCGGACAAAACCAAGGCCGGTATCCAGTTTCAATCCACGCCCCCCGTGCGGGGGGCGACCCATTTGTTGTGTAATGTAGGCTCGTTGACGAGTTTCAATCCACGCCCCCCGTGCGGGGGGCGACCAGAGTTCGCGCAATGCACAGAGCTGCTTACGCGTTTC
>JAROBA010000145.1 GCA_029432815.1 Pontiellaceae bacterium B1224
ACTGGGCTCCCTGATCCGTATTGAATATTTCTGGGCGACCTTGCTGCAATGCCCGTTCAAGAACTTGCACGGAAGCGGAACTTTCCAGTGAATTGGAAAGGCTCCAAGCAATGATGTAGCGGCTTTTCCAGTCAATTATTGCAGTCAGATAGAAATAGCCCTTGGGCATGCGAATATAAGTAATATCCGTGCTCCATACCTGATCAACACGCTCAATCTCAACTCCGCGCAGAAGGTATGGATAAACCTTGTGTTCGGGATGTGGCTTACTGGTGTGAGGGCCTGGAGTTATGGCTTGAAGGCCTTTCTTCTGCATCACCCGAGTCACTCGCTTTTCATTAACCTTATGCTTTCTATCCCGCAATTCCAGAGTTACACGCGGGCTGCCGAACTCGGGATTATCCGTATAAATATTTTCAATTTCAGTTTCAATCATGAGGTCGAAGTCCGATGGCTCTTTCTGGGTGTAATATAAAAAGGAACGCGATATACCTGCCAGTCGGCATTGCCGCCGCACGGATAGTTCATTGGACGAATCGATCCATGAGCGGCGACGGTCAACAGGCAGGGCTAAAGCTTTTTTTCAAGCCACTTCACATCCATTTTAAGCCGACCAATTTCTTCGTACAAAGGGGCTGTAATCTCGTCTTTCGTGGGAGTGGCCCTCTTTGATTTTGACTCAAAAATAG
>JAROBA010000146.1 GCA_029432815.1 Pontiellaceae bacterium B1224
CCGGATCTTCGTGATTGGATTCCGGATAACCATATCGTGCATTTTTTGATTGATGCGGTAGATCGGCTGCCCGCTGATGACTTCCGCTTCAATCGTCGCGGAACGGGCGATGAACAGTACCCACCGCGCATGATGCTCACCCTGCTTATCTACAGTTACGCCACCGGACGCTTCTCCTCCCGCGTAATTGAGGACGCCTCCTGGTCGGATGTCGTAGTGCGTTATATCTGCGGCGGTGATCTGCATCCGGATCACGACACCATCTGTGCCTTCCGCCGCACGAATCGGGCACTGTTTGAAAAGGCTTTTGTGCAAGTCCTTCATATGGCACAGGAAACCAGCGGGTTGAAGAAGGTCGGTACGGTGAGCGTCGATGGAACCAAGATAAAAGCCAACGCCAGCAAACACTCTGCGGTAAGCTACAAACGCGCAGGAGAACAGATTGAAATGCTGCAGAAGGAAGTCGAACAACTCACAGCAAAGGCAGAACAGATCGACAACATTCCTCTCGACGACGGCTTAAGCATTCCCGATGAGATCGTCCGCCGCGAAGACCGTATTCAAAGCCTCGAACACGCCTGCTCCATCATCGAAGAGCGCTACGAAGAAGAACGTAAGCAGAAGCAGGCGGAATACGAAAAGAAGAAATCCAAGCGCGACGATCA
>JAROBA010000147.1 GCA_029432815.1 Pontiellaceae bacterium B1224
GATCGCATTGCGGTCAATAATAACGTGGGCAACGGTGGAAGCTGGGCCGCCAGCATCAACACGACGCTCGACGGAAGCGGCGATGTGACGCTCACGGATGTCACCATCGGTTTCCGAACCTACAATGCGTCAGGGGGCTATAATGGAAGTGACCGGGCGATCAATTGGGGAGTTGAGATTATCAACACAACCAGCAGCACCAGCCTGGGCTCCATCAGTGCTGACTCTGCGGTGGTTTCTGCCTCGCCGCAACCGACTGATGGCTCGCTCGATTTGACATTCAGCGCTCCCATTACGCTGAGCGGCACGGATGCCTTTGAGTTTCGCGTGACGGCTGCAGAGGTGTCAACGGGCTCGCTGGGAGTCCATACGGGAATCAACGACATAACTTTTTACGGCACTGTTTTTTCAGCCGAGTCCCCGACGATTACTGCTAGCGTATCCGGTGGATCTTTCATTCTGGAATGGGATGGAGGCGCCCACAACGTTGAAACCAACGCTGACCTTCTGTCTTCAGAATGGGCGGTTTCGGTTTCGAATGCTGTACCGCCGGTCACGAATGTCATTGGCGGAGATGGCGGGTTGTTTTATAGGCTGGCTCGATGACCGCAGTCACCACCGATTCCAACTCCTCAACAGTAACGACTCGATTTTC
>JAROBA010000148.1 GCA_029432815.1 Pontiellaceae bacterium B1224
GTCGAACGATTTGTTTCAATCCACGCCCCCCGTGCGGGGGGCGACATAGAGGTTGGTTATGGCGGATCGGTTTTGGGATGTTTCAATCCACGCCCCCCGTGCGGGGGGCGACTAAGCAATGCGGGCCGCGCGGTTGGACGGCTCTGGTTTCAATCCACGCCCCCCGTGCGGGGGGCGACGGATGGACCCGATTGAAATTCGGGCGGAAAATGAGTTTCAATCCACGCCCCCCGTGCGGGGGGCGACTATATAGGTTTACAATAACGACTTACAAAAGAAGTTTCAATCCACGCCCCCCGTGCGGGGGGCGACACACATCCAGACTTCCGGGACGGATTAGCCATGTTTCAATCCACGCCCCCCGTGCGGGGGGCGACGCTGCAAAACAATAAGGAGCTCTACAAATGATGTTTCAATCCACGCCCCCCGTGCGGGGGGCAACAACTGTTGTAAAGATTTATTTAGATATATTTCAGGTTTCAATCCACGCCCCCCGTGCGGGGGGCGACATCAGGAACAACTCTCCTTTGTATGGAAGTGTTGGTTTCAATCCACGCCCCCCGTGCGGGGGGCGACTGCGAGTTAATGGAAAATAAATACCATCTCTATGTTTCAATCCACGCCCCCCGTGCGGGGGGCGACGCAACT
>JAROBA010000149.1 GCA_029432815.1 Pontiellaceae bacterium B1224
ACAAACTAGCCGAACCAGTGGGTGGAGCCTACGGTGGCCGACGCCAGTTGATTAAGTGAAGTTTATGAGCACCGGCGGCTCACCCATAACGTTGGCCACTCATAGAAAATGAAAAAATATCTGACCATAGTCTTGAGTTTAGTTTTTGCATTTTCTGCGTTTGCAAAGTGTGCAGAACCAAATCCTGTTCCTCCACTCACTATCGGCAATATCAAAATCGTTGTTCCCAATGACAATGGGCTTAGAGGTTATGTTGAAGCCCGAGATAAAACGTCAGATGAGAAATTATGGGACAAGACAATTTATAAGGTTTGGAAGAAACCGTTCAAAGAAGCTGACGTTCAGTGGGTTTTCATTAAATCCATATCCGAACAAGATGGGAAAGTAATCATTACAGATGAACGGAATCGGAAGTACTCATTGGATCTCAAGTCAAAAAAGGTGCAAAAGATAAAACAAAACTAGGCCAACCAGAAGTTCGAGCCGACGCTGTACAACGCCCGATTTTGAGGTCAACGTACAAGGCAGCGTCGGCTCACCTTTAACGTTCGACTGATTAAAACAAAATTTGAGAGACAGAGTAAACGACCAGTGGCGGAAGCATGTTTTTAATTCCGCTCAACTGGCTTGATCACGG